>CAVKNR010000308.1:0-5516 GCA_963657575.1 Sodaliphilus sp. | reverse complement strand
CGCCGATATTGGGCTTGAGGTTTTCGTATGCCACAAGCTCACCCTGATAGGCGATACCGAACCAGAACTCGCCGTCGACCATCGGGCGACCGGTCAGGGTCTTGGCGGCAACGACCTGAGCAGCGGTGCCACCAGGCGTGTTGGTCGTAGCGCTATAGCTGTTGACGAACGGGACCACGGCGCTCTCAACCGCAGCCGCGCCGGTCTTGTACTCGGTCACCAGCGTGCCCTCTGAACTGCCGGAGACGGTCGTCGTAGCGGTGAGCGTACCAGCGCCATCGTCGGCGATAGCGATCGTCACGGTGCGCTCGGCGTCGTCGTAGGTGTAACCGGGCTGGCCGTCGTTCTTCTCGGCAACGGTGTATGTAAAGGTCTTGCCCGCGTCAGCCTGCGTAAACTTGACCTCATGGCCCGCCAGAATGTCGATCAGACCAACCGTTGCCTCTGCCGTTGCAGGGGACTTGTACACGTTGGCGCCCTCGTGCAGGCCGAGCGCATTGGCCGAAGCCTCGTCGGCGGGCGTCACGGTAAAGGTGAACTGACCCTCGGTCATGGGACGTCCGGAGAGGGTCTTGCTGAGCTTGAGGCCGCCGGCCGCGGCGTAATCGAGCTCAGAGCGGTACGTGTTGGTGAAGCGGCCGCTTTCCTTCTTGGTGACGTTGGCGGTCAGGACGCCCTTGCCGTTATCAGTCACGGTCACTTCGGCGGTCGCGACATGTCCGTCATACGTCATGCCTGCCGCGCTGCCCGCGTTCTCGCGGATCTCGTACTTGTAGGTTCCAGCAGCCGTGTAGTGGATCTTGCCGAACTTGATGGCGGCGATGCCATCCTTCGCGTCCTTCTTGCTCACAGTTACGGTTGCAGGGTCGGGCAGCGGGGTGCCCTCGGAAGCGGTAATGGTAAAGCTGAACTTGTCGGAGTCCGTCCAGTCGCGACCGTCGATGGCCTTGCTCAGGTCAAAGTCGAGGTCTGCATCGGTCGGGGTCACGCTGTAAGTGTTCTTGAAGATCGCAGCCGTGGCGTCCTTCAGGACATGCTCAGCCTTGAGCGTGCCATCACCCTTGTCGGTAATGGTGGTCTCGATGGTGTACTTGGCGTCGCCGTACGTAATGCCCTTGCTGGTGGTTCCGCCGTTGACCTCGCGCAGCGTGTAGATGTGCTTGCCGGCCTTGGTGTACTTCACGGGGCTCATCGTAATCTTGCCGTCGGCGGCGTTCTTGCCGGTGGCGACGACCTCGGCGTCCTCGCCCTCGCCCTCGACCAGCTCGAAGAAGAACTCGTCGGCAGCAAGCTCGCGTCCGGTCAGAACCTTGGTCGCGGTGATCTGGTCGGTGACGCTGAACTCGTCAGGATTCGGCTTGTAGCTGTTGTTGAACTTCGCCTCGTCGTCGCCCTTCAGGGCATGCTTCGCCTCGAGCGTGCCGTCGCCCTTGTCGGTGATGGTGGTCTCGATGGTGTAGGTCTTGCCATCGTAGGTGATGCCGTTGCCGGCGTCGCCCTGGACCTCGCGCAGCATGTAGGCGTGCTTGCCGGCAGCGGTGTACTCGATGGGGCTCATCGTGATCTTGCCGCGGGCATCGTTCTTGCCGGTGGCGACAACATCGTTGCCCTCAACGAGCTCGAAGGAGAACTCGCCTTCCTTGAGGTCGCGACCGGTCAGGTACTTGGTCGCCGTGATCTGATCGGTAACACTGAAGCTCTTGGGGGTTACGGTATAGGTGTTCTCGAAGATCGCCTTCTCGGCGTTCTGCAGCTTGTGCTCCACGCTGAGGGTGCCGTCGCCGTTGTCCTTGACGATGGTCACAATGGTGTACTCAGCGGTGCTGTAGGTAATGCCGTTCTCGGTAGCGCCGGCCTTGGTCTCACGCAGCATGTAGGTGTGCTCGCCAGCCGCGGCGTAGGCGACGGGATCCATCACGATCTTGCCGTCGGCATTGTTGGTGCCGGTGGCGACTACGTTGTTGCCCTCAACGAGCTCAAAGCGGAACTCGCCAGCCTTGAGGTCGCGCCCGTCCAGGACCTTCTTCGCGGTGATCTGGTCGGTGACGCTGGACTCGTTCGGGGCAGTGTTGTACTTGTTCTCAAAGCGTGCCGGCTTGGTGCCCTCGAGCGCATGGGTCACCTTAAGCGTGCCGTCGCCGTTGTCGATGACGCTCGTCTTGATGGTGTAGTTCGTCTTATCGTACGTAATCCCGTTGCTCAGCCCCGCCTCGTTGGGGAGCTTCTCGCGCAGTGTGTAGGTGTGATTGCCAGGCTTATCGTAAGTGATTTTGTCCATGACGACTGTGCCATCGGCAGCATTGGTGCCCCTAGCAACAACCTTATCGCCCTCGACAAGCTCGAAGGAGAATTCGCCGTCCTTGAGGTCGCGCCCGTCCAGGGACTTGGTCGCGACGATCTGGTCGGTGACGCTAGAGCTCTCGGGGGTCAGGCCGTAAGAATTCTTGAACTCGGCAGCCTTGGCATCCTTCAGGACATGATGGACATCGAGCGTGCCATCGCCATTGTCCGTAACCGTGGTCACGATGGTGTAGGTCGCGGTGCTGTAGGTGATGCCACCGGCGTCGCCCTTGACCTCGCGCAGCGTGTAGGTGTGCTCGCCGGCCTCGGTGTAGGTGATCTTGTCCATCGTGATCTTGCCGTCGGCCGCATTGGTGCCCCTGGCGACGACATCGTTACCCTCGACGAGCTCGAAACGGAACTCGCCAGCCTTGAGGTCGCGCCCGTCCAGGACCTTTTTCGCGATGATCTGGTCGGTGACGCTGGAGCTCTTGGGGGTCAGGTTGTAAGCATTCTTAAACTCAATGTTCTTGACGTCTTCGGCACCCTGTAGCTCGTGCGTAGCCACCAGCTGGCCCTTTTTGTTATCGCTGATGGTCGTCACGATGGTGTAGACGGTTTCGTCGTAAGTGATGCCACCGGCGTTGCCCTTGACCTCGCGCAGCGTGTAGGTGTGCTGACCGATCTCGGTGTACTTGATCGGGCTGAACGTAACCTTGCCGCTGGCGTCATTCTTGACGGTCTCGATAAGCTTAGAGTCCTCACCCTTGATCTCGCGCAGCTCAAAGCTGAACTCGCCGGCCTTGAGGTCGCGGCCGGTCAGGACCTTGGTGACCCCAATCTCGTCGGTGACGCTGGGCTTGGCGGGCTTAGCGGCGTAGGTGTTCACAAACTCAGTCTCGCCCGAGGTCACCTTCACGGCAGCGCTGAGCTCGCCCTTTGCGTTGGGCGTTACCGTCACGGTGATCTCCGCAACGTTATCGCTGTAGGTGATGCCGTCGATGGTCTGACCAGCGTTCTTCTCGCTGACCTTATAAACGTACGTGCCGGGCTCGGTGTATTCGATCTTGCCGAAATCGATGGCTTTGTTGCCCATGGTCACAGTCGCGGTAGCAGACTCGGGCATCGGGGCGTCGCCCTCGGACGTTGCGGAGAGCTCAAACTCAAACTTGTCCGTATCCGCCCACTCGCGGCCCTCGAGCACCTTGGTCAGACCAAAGTCAGTCTTGGTATCCACCGTTGTCGGCTTGGTTGCAAGGCTAAAGATAATCTTGCCGTTGTTGCCCAGGTGCGAATGCACGTGCGTGGAAGTCGCAACGGAGGAAAGGTCATTCCACCTGGGGTTAAGCACGTCGGGCGCGGTCTCGGTCTTGTTGCCGTTCGCCTCCACATCGTCCTTGGTGGTATGCAGTTGGTCGATATAGGCCAAGCGCGCGGTTCCCTTATTAAAGGACCAATAGCCGTCATCTTTGACCAGAGCGCCGTCGTAGCTGGCGATCTCGTGCCCCTCAAACTCCACAACGGCATAGTCGTCCTTCGGCTTGCCGTTTGCGCCCATCGCCACAAACTCGTCCTTGTAGTAATAGACGTCGTTGCCCTGCGGCTTTACCGTCGTGCGCTGGGTGCATTCCTTGTCCGTGTAGATAGGCGTGATTTTTTGGAAGTAATAGTAGCTGTTGGTATCGGCGGGCTCAAACTCGGCGACAACATCGCCCAGCTCGCCGCCCGACCACTTGTTGGCCAGGAAGGAGACCGTCTGGTTGTCGGCGTCCTTGTGGTCATCGATATACTTCTTGAGCACCTTATCGGGCGTAAACAGGTTGTTACGCGCGGCGTCCTTGACGCTCGAGGTGTATTTAATCTGAATAGGCTTGATGTCATTGAGCGACGTGCGCTCAAAGATCCCGTTTTCCATGTCCACGTGATAGCGGATCAGCGGGATCAGCGATGCGGGGATCTTGACCGTCACGATATCGCCCTGCTGCGCGCTGGCAGAGCGCTCAACGGTGATAACCAGGTCCTTGGCCACGCCCGAAAACTCGTACGTGTCCGTATTGCCCTTGGGGGTCTTGGTCGCCCCATCAAAGGTGACGCCATTAATCTGAGCACTGACAAACGTATCGACCTGCATGAAGTCGCCCAGCTCATCACTGAAGGTGATGTAGCCGGACTTGCTCTCGTCGTAACCATCCTCGATCTGAGTGGGAGAGCCCTTGCCCGAGGTGATAGAGCTCGAGATATCATCAAACACCTTCTTGAGCTCATCGGCTTTCGACGCAGCCTTGTAGAAATCGGAATTCTCGGTGCGCTTGCCAAGCTTATTGGTTGTGTAGGACGTGGCATTTGGATAGTTGCTCGACACGGCGTGCATGAACTTGTTTTCGTCGCTCGTCCAGTAGTCCGTAGGATCGTCAGCGGGATTCGCACCATCAAAGATGCCGATGGTGTAGACCGTAGCGCCTTTCCCCTTCATTTTCTTGGCGGCGGCTATGGCATTATCGGCAACCGTAGAGTTAAAGTTCCTGGAGTCTGTGGGCGTGCCGTCCGTAAAGAACACAACTACCTTCTGGGCATCCTCGCGGCCCGACATGTCGCGAGCAAGTTCAAGGCCGTAATCAGCCCGCGTGGCACCGGCAGGTTCGATGTAGCCGACCGTATTCTTAAGTTCCGTCGCAGCGCTATCGACACACGGCGTCAGGCTCTTCATGGTCTGCGAGTAGTTGTGCGTGTATCCCTGACGATCGCGATACGTATCGTTGCCGATCTCGTTTTTCTTTGCACCCGAAAACTTAACGATGGCAACCTGATGCCGCTTATTCGTATCTTTTATGCTCTTGTTTTGCTCGGCGATGGTGTCGATGAAGGAACTGGCAGCTGCCTTGAGTGCGTCGATGCGTTTGGTCGAATCGCTGTCACCCATGTCATCATCCATCGACCCGGAGGCATCAAGCACCATCACGATATCGAGCGGTTTAGTGACCAGCGACGTTGTGTCAGAAGTCGAAGACATCGTGGAGAGCGTCGTCACAAAGTCGGACTTTTCGTCCTGCGCTGGCTCGACCGTCTTGTCCGTCCAGATTCGGCCTACATAACGTGTCGTCTGGTCCTGCTCGCCGCCCGACGCCCAATACTGCCAGCGGCCGGTGGTGTCAGGGTCGACTATCTTTCCGCTCACCGTCGGTCCGTCCATTCCGGCGCTGGACCTGGCGTTGGCCTCGGGCAGCATGGCAAATGCT
>CAVKNR010000307.1:0-5886 GCA_963657575.1 Sodaliphilus sp. | reverse complement strand
CGTATGCCATGGCAAGGACCGAGCCCATGAGCGGGCAGATGAGCATGGCGCCCACGATGGCGATGTCCGAGTCGATATCAAGGCCGATGCTTGCGATGAGCATGGCGATGATGAGGATGCACAGGTGAGAGCCGGTCAGGCGTGCCCCGTTTACAAAGCGCTTGCGGATTACGTGGTAGGGCGCGCGGCCCTCGCGAATGTTGAATGCGCGCTTGAGGAAGCGGGTGGCGTTCTCCATGGCCTCACTATGGGCGGGACGGATGCCGTGGCGCCGGTGATGGCGTTCACGCAGTCGCTTGAGTTGTTGTCTATCGAGTTCCATGTTCACCTCGTTCCAGCGCGGTCCGCGCAACGCGCCCGTTGTCCTAACTCTACACCGTGGCAGGCGAGGTGTCTGTTGGATGCGGAATCCGATAGGGTGGATGACGCGGGGGCAAATGCAAATCACAGGCTCAATTCGATCCCGCAAGAATATGATGCACCAGCTCCTACATATGTGACGAAATTGTGAAGCACGAGAGCGCGAATTTCAAAAAATCCGCTGGTGACCAATGTTGCGCAACAGAATTCAAAAATCAGCTCCTACATTTTGAGGCGTATGGATACATCCGTGTCAAAGGGAGAAAGCCATGGCAAACTATATTCCACAGCACTTTGAGCCTCGGGCCAAGGCCGTCAACGTCAAGGGCGTTGCCAACCGCGCCGTCGCAACCGTTTTGACGGCGGGCCTCATCGCTCAGCCGCTCATGTCGCCGCTGGCGGCAATCGCCGCACCGACGGCAGATAACGGTGACGCCACGAAGGGCGACAGCGCTATCGAGAACACCGTTGCCACCGGTAACCAGGCGGTCGTAAAGACGGCTGCCCAGTTGGCCGAGGAGTCGGCAAAGCAGCTCAAGGACGCTCAGGCCGCCTACGATGCCGCCCAGAAGAAAGCCGACGCGGCGGACCAGTCTCAAAAGCAGGCGCAGCAGCAAAAGAATCAGGCCTCGCAGGCCGTGACCGATAACGCCGCCGAGCAGAACGAGGCCGAGGCAGCCGCGCTTCAGGAGAAGATTGACGAGCTTAAAGCGGCCGTCGACAAGGCAGAGCAGCAGCAGAAGAAGCTGGGCGACCTGAACGATCAGCTCGATCAGGCCAACAAGAGTGTCGAGGATAAGACCCAGGCGCTCAAGGACGCCAAGGCAAAGCAGGATGAGGCCAAGAAGGCCCTCGACGATGCGCAGGCCAAGCTCGAGGCCATGGGTATGGACGAGTACGAGGCCGCCAAGAAGGCCGTCGAGGACGCGCAGGCCAAGCTCAATGCGGCGAATGCCGATGTGAAGACGGCCGAGGGTGAGCTCGATGCCGCTAAGACCGCCGCCGACAATGCTGAGCAGGCAAAGAGTGACGCCGAGTCTGCTCTGACGACTGCCCAGGCCAAGAAGCAGGAGACCGCCAATGCCCTTGCCGCTGCGACCACCGCGTGCGGCAACGCCCAGGATAAGCTGAACGACGCCCAGAAAGCGCTCGATGCCGCCATCTCGGGCACGGGCATCGATCTAAAAGCGCTTGAGGCCGCCAAGAAAGCTGCTGCCGGTGAGCTCAAGGACGCGCAGACCGAGCTTGATGCCGCGAAGGCTGCCGACGCCACCGCACAAACGAACCTCCAGGCCGCACAGACTGATGCCATCTCCGCGCAGGAGAAGGCCAACGCCGCCAACGCTGCTGTGGCATCTGCCCAGTCTGCATGCGATGCGGCAAACAAGGAGTACAACGCCGCCGCCAGCGAGCGCGACGCCGCCAAGGCCGCATACGAGCAGGCCCAGCAGACCGAGTCCGACAAGAAAGCGGAGTACGACCGACTCGTCGAGGTCCGCCAGCAGAAGCGAACTGAATACGATGCAATTTGCACCGAAGTTACATCGGCAAAGAGCGCTTATGATGCCGCGAGCGCTGAAGTCGACAATCTTAACCAGCAGATTACCGACCTCAAGTCGAACATGAACGTTGACCAGGAAGTCATCAATAAGGGCATGCTCGGCTTTATGGCCTACATCAGCAACAGCAGCGATTTCACTGCCCAGCAGAAAGCAAATGCTAGCGCCGCATCGTCTCTGCTCGCAGGTGCGAATAACGATAATAAGCGGTATGACAAGGCTAACTGGTATGACAGTTATGTCGATCAGGACATGTCTCGCGACACCAATCCGCTCTCCTTGGAGCAGATGCGTAACGCCCTGACCTACCTCGACACCCAGAACAACCTCCGCAAGGCGAACGGTCAGTCCGAGCTTAGCGTCAGCCTCCGTATGACTGTTGCCGCTGCGCTGAACGCGTCCTATTCATCGAATAATGATTTGCGGCACTCGAATCACTATTTCGATAATGCTGAGAATCTCGCAGGTGGCGGCGGAGCATACACCGGCGGTGAGACCGAGGATACCCTTGGCTGGCCCTATACTGGTCTCTACACTCAGGAGAAGGTTAATTACGAGAATTGGATTAAAAAGTACGGTGCGAATAGCGAGGCTGGCAAAGATCTCATGGCTCATCGCTATGATTCGTACTATATCTACCAAAACTATCCCGATGTGTATTCCGGTACAAAAGATGAGAATGGCAATCAAAGAGGAGACGCCTGCGGGCACTATCTCAACATTATCGATTCCGGTATGACGGCAATCGGTATTGCGGTCGGTAGCGGCAAGAACACCGATTCCGAGGTAACCGCATTCGATTGCACTTCTGACGATGACCAGGCCGACTTCACTGTCTCCGAGTTCAAGAAGCTCGTCAACGACTACATCGCTTCCGCCTACAATGCAGGCGGCACGCAGGAGCAGAAGGAGCAGCTGAAGCAGCTGCAGAATAAGCTGGCAGAGGCGCAGAAGAATTACGGTTCAACCAGCAATGCCTACTACGCTGCCGTCAATAAAAAGGATTCCGCACGCGACGCCTATACCGCGGCCGACACGAACGTGAACACCGCCAAGGGCGAGTACGAGAAGGCTAAGTCCGGCACCGCCGCCGCGAAGACGGCATACGACGCCGCCGAAGCCAAACTCAAGGGTATCGACGTCAAGACGCCCAAGACCAAGCTCGACGCCGCCAAGAGCGAGGCCGCTACTGCCCAGGCAGCTCTCGATAAGGCAAACGCCACGCTTGCTGACAGCAAGACGAAGGCAGCCGATGCCGCTGCTCACAAGGCGAAGGCTCGCAGCGCCCGCGATGCCGCCAAGGCAAAGTCCGATCAGGCCAATGAGGCGTATGACAACGCTACGGCTTCGGTCAAGGACCTTACCGCCAAGCGCGATGCCGCCCAGGCGGACCTTGCGAATAAGCAGGGCTCGCTTGACGAGGCAAAGAAGGCCGACGACACTGCCCAGGCTGGCGTTGACAAGGCTCAGGCCGCAGATGTGCACGCCGCGACCGCTCTTTCGGACGCCAAGCAGGCAGTTGCCGCCAAGACGCAGGCCCTGTCCGACGCACAGGAGAAGGCCAAGGCCGCCGAGGGCGAGCTTGCCACCGCAAACAAGGCCTTCGAGCGCTTCGCCGGCGCTCAGAAGGCGGTCGACGACGCCAAGGCCGCCTATGACGCCGCCGTCGCCGGCGTCGCCGATGCCCAGAAGCAGCTCGAGGCCGCCAACGAAGCCGTCGTCGATGCGAACCTCGATATCGTCAAGGCCAAGGCCGAGCTTGCCAACGATGAGGCACTCAAGGCCGATCTTGAGGCTGTCGACCACAAGGCATCCCTTGCCGCGGGCACGACGGGCAACGAGAAGCTGGTCAAGCTGAGCGCTGCCTACGCTCGCTATAAGGCTGCCGTCGATGCCGCCGCTGGTCTCAAGGCTGCTCTGAGCGATGCCGATGCCAAGCTGTCCGATGCCAACGACGCCTATGCCGCCGCGCTTGCCGAGCTTAACGATGCTAAGGATGCCCTGGCTGCCGCACAGGCCGAGTACGACAAGTATCATCCCAAGGCTGAGCCGCAGGCCAAGCCTCAGGTTGCGCAGGCTGCTGCAAAGGCTCCTGTCGCCAAGAAGAAGGCCACGGACGGTGCGCTTGCCCAGACGGGTGATAGCTCCGCGCTTGCAGGTGAGGTCTTCGTCATCGGCGGCATAACGCTCGTGGCCGCAGGCGTGACGCTGGGTGATCGTCGTCGCAAGCACATGTAGTGATTCGGGCGTCGGCTCTGCAACGAACTTCAATTCATAACGGGACCGTCTCGTTAGCCAAACGATAAGGCCGGCGCGCTGTTAAACGCAGCGCGCCGGCCTTTCTTTGTTTCGATATCAAAAAGCCCGGTCAGCAGCCGCAGAAGCTACCGACCGGGCAAGCCGTAGGCAATATGGTTGCTGTCGAGCAGCTGCTCAGCTTAGCCCAGCAGGCTTAAGCCCACGGAGACAAACGCCAGGATAACGCCGACGATGGACTCGCCGCCGAGCAGGCCGCTGGCGACAACCAGGCCCTGTTCCTGGAAGGCGGCATCCTTGGCAGCCCTCTCCTCGTCAGAAAGACCAGCGGTGGCGTCGCGGTGGGCGGACCACTTATCGTAGGCGAGCTTGACGCAGGAGCCCAGGAATGCCGTGAGTGACATGTAGAACGGCAGGTACACGCCCAGGCCGATCATCATGGCCGGAATGCCGAGCCAGTACATGACGATGCCGGCGATAAAGCCGCCCGCAAACCACGGCACGCTCGGGATGCCCGAGACCATGGTGGCGACCACGCTTGCCTGTGCGGCAACGAAGCTCTTGTCGGGACCAAAGGCGTCCGGACCATAGGCGGTGACGAGCGCGACCATGACGGCGGCGGCGACCAGGGTGCCCACGATGCCGCCGATGGCCTGGCCGACCCACTGCGCGCGCGGGTTGGTGCCCAGCACGGCGCCGGCCTTAAAGTCGTTCATGACGTCGCCCGCAAGGCCGCACGCCACGGCTACGATGCCGGCGATAAAGAACAGTTTGACCTGAGCGATCTGTGCAAAGGCAGCCACGATGAGCATGACGATGAGGCCAAAGATCTCCATGGGGTCGATGCCCGTCTGGCCGCAGCTCTGCGCGCTCATGATGGTGGTGACAAAGGTGAACAGCGTGACGATGACGGCCGGAACGGGGCCAAGGTCGAGCGCGATGGCAACGATCACGGCGATGGCTGCGGTGCCCAGGCCGATGATGCCGGCGTCGAGCTTAAGGGAGCCCGAGATGAGCGACTGCTCGTCGGTGTCGGTGGAGCTGTCGGCGGCGAGGCCGCGGACGATACCGGCGACCTGCGGCAGGATGTCCTTGAGGACGACGGCGACGCCAAAGCCCATCATGAGGCCCATACCGAGGGACTTGACGATGCCCTGCGCAGTCACAACGTCGAATAGACCGGCAGCGGTGCCGCCCACGATGATGCCAAAGTTACCCAGCAGCGCGCCGGCAAACCAGAAGGCGACCGGGGCGAAGCCCACCAAAAAGCCGATGGAGAGCAGCATGGGCGAGTTATAGATGGCAAAGGTCACGCCGGGGATATTGAGCGTGCACAGCATGCTGGGCACCACGCCCAGAGCGTCGCGAAGCACGCTGTAGATGCCGGCGACGGCCATGGAGCCAAAGAGCTGCTTGCCTGTTTTGCCGCCAGCCTCGGTCGCGCGCAAGGTCTGAGCTGCGGCGTTGCCGGTGGGAAACTCCAGTGCGGCGTCCACGATAAAGTGGCGGTGGATGAGCGCGGTGGCCAGAAGGCCCAAGATGGTGCCGGCGAGCGCCACGATAAACATGTCGAGCCAGCTGATCTGATCGGCGTAGCCCAGCATCCAGGCGCCCGGGATGGTAAACGCCAGACCGCCGGCGACCATGGCGCCCGCGGACATGATGGTGTGGGTGACGTTGGCCTCGTTGAGGCTGGCGTTGCCCATGAGCT
>CAVKNR010000306.1:0-6172 GCA_963657575.1 Sodaliphilus sp. | reverse complement strand
CTTTGACTATGCCACCAACGTCTACACCACGCTGTTCCACTCGGGCTCGGTGGTAACGGTTGAGTTTTTGGCATTTGCGCTCTGTGCCTTCTATCTTATGTTTCTTGCCGTTTACCTGCGCGAATACGAAGAAAAGGAAACCGCCGAGCGAGAGCGCTGGATGCTCGAAACCCGCGACAGCGCCGCCATCAAAGAGCTCGAGGCTTGGCGTCAATCTGGGCGCGAGCTGTCGATTCTGCGCCACGATATGCGCCACTTCCTACGCGGCCTGGCCGCTTTAATTGAGGAGGGCCACACCGACGAGGCGCTCAAACGCATCGATGAACTCTGCGAAGCCGGCGATCGCACCGCCGTACGCCGCTTCTGCGCCAACGAGACCGTAAACATCGCGCTTTCGTCATTTAACTCGGATATCAATAGAAACGGCATTACCGCCAACCTGCGCGCCGCCGTACCCGAAACCATCCACGTAGGTGACGCCGACCTGTTTAGCGTGCTCTCAAATGCCTTGGAAAACGCTATCACCGCCGCGAGCGCCGCGCCCCAGGGAAAGCGATTCGTTGACTTTGACCTGCGATTAGAGGACGGCCAGCTGCTGCTGTTAGTTTCCAACACGTTTGACCGCGCGCCGCGCATGGTCGACGGCATGCCCGTGACCCGGCATGCGGGCCACGGCTTTGGCACCAAGAGCATCAAACTTGCCGTGGAGCGCATGAACGGCAACTGTCAGTTCCGCATTAACGGCGATCGGTTTGAGCTGCGCGCTGTGATGTAGAAGTGCGGCGCCGATCTCGCGGCGTGTCTTGCCCGCCAGGCAATCGCTCACCGGCGCCAATCTGCTACAGCGGAGCGGCCGCCGGGGTCAGTTGCTTGATGTAGGCCCACATGCGCTGCTTGGCCGCTTTGTCGGTCAGCGCCGCCTCAAAGCCATCGAGCGCGAGCACGCGGCGGCCCTGCACATGGGCGACCAGGCCGGGCTTGAGCATGGCGGTGTCGAAGTCATCGATCGCCACGAGCATATCGGCGTAGGTCTCGCGCATGGCGTCAGCCGCGTTGTTGTCGAGCAGCAGCACCGCCTCGGGGTCCAAAGCCTCAAGCGCCTCACGGAACAGCTCGCACGGCAGAGTCTCGCCCACCGCGACCGTCCCATCACCCACGCCGGCGACGCTTGCCAGCACGCAAAAATCCTCGGGCGCGTAGCCGATGGCCCCAAGCGCCTTGCGCAACGCCGCGCCATCCGGGCCGGCGGCAAGCTCGCCACCCGAACGCTCGGCCTCGTCCAAATCGCCTTTGACCAGCACGATCGGCGAGCACGCGTTGCCCGCGATACGCACGCCGCGACCCGCGAGCGATGCGAGCTCCTGCTCGGCCGCCTGGGCGATGGCTTCTTTTTTCTGGCTTTGTGACGTGGACATGCGCTCTCCAATCGTTTGCGTGCCCACCATTATATAAAAGAGCTGCCCGCGAGTGGTTGCTTTGCGGGCGGCTGGGTATAAGCACGGTCGTACTGAGTTTTACGCGGCCGAGCCGCGTCGCATTATGGAGGTCACCATGGCTGACATTAATCAGATTACCCCCGAGAACTTCGATTCCATCGTTAACGACAGTCTGCCCGTGCTGGTCGATTTTTGGGCACCGTGGTGCGGGCCCTGTCGATCCCTCTCGCCCATCGTTGACGAGGTTGCCGATGAGCTGGCGGGCAAGCTTGCCGTTGCCAAATGCAACGTCGACGACAACCAGGACCTGGCCATGAAGTATGGCGTCATGAGCATCCCCACGCTGGTTGTGTTTAAGAACGGCGAGGAGATTGACCGATCGGTTGGCGCTCTGCCCAAGGCGAGGCTGCAGGCGCTGCTGGAGAAGCATCTGTAATACGCTTGTTACATGTTGCCGTCTGCCTGCCGTCCATGAGCGCTTTTGCACCGCTCGCCGGACTTCTGGATGCACCGAGTGCAACCACGGATAGTATGGTAGTCACAAACAGCCCCCAGTGAACGGGTGCGGGTCGCACAGACTCGCACCCGTTTTCTTATGCAGCTGCGCACAGAGCGGGCGTAGTAAAATCTGAACCACTGAGCTGCCCCATACAAAAGGAGATTTTCCATGCATGACGTCGGAATGAACATGAGCCAGCTTGCCATGAGCGTCAAGCAGGTCGACGACACCATCGAGCTCGCTCACGAGTGGAGCCATCAGCTGCTGCATGCGACCGAGAATTTTGACATGGAGCGCATCGGCGCCAAGCTCGAGGCCGCCATGGCCGCGCTCCACGAGGCCCACGACGCACTCGAGGGCTACGAGGAAGCCATCGAGGCCGACCACAACTCCGTCGGCTCCGTGAAGCTGGTGTAAGGTGGCCGAACACGAGCACTGCTGCGGGTACGAGCACGAGCATCCGCACGGGGCGGACGGTGACGCGGGCTGCCACTGTAGTGGCTCCGGCTCCGAGCTGGTCCGTTTTTCGGTTACCGCACCCGACGACCTGCTGCGCCGTTTTGACGAGCAGATCGCGCGCCGCGGCGACGTGGCCAACCGCTCCGAGGCCGTGCGCGATTTGATTCGCGCCTCGATCGCCAAAGAGCAGATGCGCACGCCCGATGAACACGTTATCGGGTCGCTCACCATGATCTACGACCATCACACCGGCGATCTGACGCGCCGCCTGGACGAAGTGCAGCACGACTACACCGACGAGATCGTATCGACCATGCACGTGCATCTGGATCACCACAACTGTTTGGAGATTCTGGCGCTCAAGGGTCGCGGCGAGCGCGTCTACGAACTAGCCGACCGCCTGCTGGGCCTGCGCGGCGTTAAGCACGGCGAGCTCACCTGCGCCGCCACCAAGCAGAGCCTGGGGCTGTAGCGGGATTTCCCGCAGCGCACCTGCCAAAAAGGGACAGGTTTGTTTTGGCAGGTTTAGCGTTTTACCTACCAAAATAAACCTGTCTATTTTGGTCGGTTTTGATGAGGAGTGTCGCATGCGGCATGTGCATATTCATGTGACGGGCATTGTGCAGGGCGTTGGCATGCGACCGTTTGTGTATCGCGAGGCCATGACGCATGGCATTTGCGGATGGGTGCTCAATGCGGGCGACGGCGTGCATATCGAGGCGCACGCTCCGGCCGATGCGCTCGATGCTTTTGTTGCCGCGCTTTCTGAGCATGCGCCTGCGGCAGCTCGCGTTGAGCGAGTCGATATTGCGGATTTGGAGCCTGGCGGCTGGAGCGCTGCCGATGAGCAGGGCTTTCACATTGTGGCGTCGCAGGACCAGACCGCGCACACGACGCTCGTCTCGCCCGATATCGCCACCTGTGACGATTGCCTGCGCGAGTTGTTCGATCCCGCCGACCGACGCTATCACTACCCCTTTATCAACTGCACTAACTGCGGCCCACGCTTTACCATCATCCAATCGCTGCCTTATGACCGAGCGGCCACGTCGATGGATTGTTTTCCCATGTGTCCCAAGTGCGCTGCGGAGTATGTCGACCCACTCGACCGGCGTTTTCACGCGCAGCCCGATGCCTGCTTTGATTGCGGGCCGCATATTACGTGGCGCGAGGCTGTAAACGGCAATGCGTGCGGGAATTCGTCCGCGACACCGACCGTCGGCACCACACGCGAGGCCAGCGACGCTATCATCGAGCGCTGCGTTGAGCTGCTGGCCAGCGGTGGCATCGTCGCCATCAAGGGCCTGGGCGGATTCCACCTGGCCTGCGATGCTGCCAACGAACAAGCGGTGCGCGAGCTGCGCCGTCGCAAGCGTCGCAGCAACAAGCCACTTGCCGTCATGGTACGTAGTCTTGCTGATACCGAGCGCCTGTGTCATATCGATGATGCTGAACGCGATCTGCTCGCTGGCAGTATCCGCCCCATCGTGCTGCTGCGCCGGCGCACTGTTAGCGAGGACAACGACGGTTCCCCCGACATCCTCGCCCTCGCGCCATCTGTCGCGCACGACCTGCCCGAGCTCGGCGTCATGCTCCCCTATACGCCGCTTCAACATCTGTTGCTTGCCGCGGCAGAAGTCTGCGGTATGCACGCGCTCGTCATGACCAGCGGAAACCTGAGCGAAGAACCCATCGAGACCGACGACGACCTTGCCTGGGAACACCTCGTTGCCGCCGGCATCGCCGACGCGTTGCTCGGTAACGACCGCGCGATTCTCTCGCGCTATGACGATTCCGTGGTGCGCGTGGTCGACGGCGCCGTTATGCCCGTGCGCCGCGCTCGGGGATATGCACCCCAGCCGCTGCCGTTGCCGGCGCTCGACGGCGCTCCGTCCTGCGTGCTCGCCTGCGGGCCACAACAAAAGGCCACGATTGCGCTCACACGTGAAGGGACGAACGGCGAGGCGCCCTGTTTTGTGTCGCAGCATATCGGCGATGTTGAAAACGGCGGGACCTTCGATGCCTGGAACGCCGCGCGCACGCGCTTGGAAGATCTCTTTGATTTGGCGCCCGCCGCCTTGGCCTGCGATGTACACCCCAGCTATCTATCGGGCCAGTGGGCGCGCGAGCAGGCGCGAAAATGCAATCTGCCGCTCGTCGAGGTGCAGCACCATCATGCGCATATCGCGAGCGTAATGGCCGAGGCCATCGCCGCGGGCCAGCTTACAACCGACGCGCGCGTCCTTGGCATCGCCTTTGACGGCACCGGCGCCGGCACCGATGGGACCATTTGGGGCGGCGAGTTTCTTGTTGCCAGCCTTGGCGGCTTTGAACGCGCCGCGCATTTGCGCACCTGGGCGCTCCCCGGCGGGGCGGCCTCCGTGCGCGACGCCCGCCGCAACGCCTTTGCCCTGCTCAGTGAGCTCGGTCTGCTCGAGCACCCAGGTGCCGCTCGGCTTTTGGACAGCCTCGACGAGCAAACGCGCAGCGTGACAGCCACCATGATCGAGCGCGGCATCAACAGCCCGCGTACCAGCAGCATGGGGCGTCTCTTTGATGCCGCGGCAGCAATTCTGGGCATCTGCGACAAGGCAACCTACGAGGGCGAACCCGCCATCGAGCTTGAGGCTGCCGCCTGGCGCGCGCTCGACAACGAAATCGCCCATTTTCCCGACAACAACGCCGGCTATTTCGCATCTGGCCCATCGTGGCTGGACGGCCCCTATGTTCTGGACCAGAAAGCACTCTTTGAGGCACTTTTGGGAGGAATTGAAGCCGGAGCGCCCGCCGACAGGCTCGCACTCGATTTCCATGTCTCCGTCGCGCGCTCCTCGGCGCGCATCGCCAGCGATATCTGCGTGCACGAGGGCATCGACACCGTCGCGCTCTCGGGCGGCGTCTTCATGAACCGACTTCTGCTTCAGCTCCTCGCCCGCGAGCTCAAAAGCGCAGGCCTTACTGTCCTTGTCCCCCACACCGTACCCGTCAATGACGGCTGCATCGCCTACGGTCAGGCGGCAGTCGCAAGCGCTCGTCTTGCGCAGGTTGCATCGCAGTAGGCTGTTCGGCCAGCCCGCAAGCCGCCGTCTCACAGGTGTAGCGCGTTTGCCCGCAGCGCCCGCGAGCGCTACCATCAACTGATGGATTATTGAGCGCCCGTCCAGCGCAAAGCGTATAAAAGGGGAACAATATGTGCCTTGCCGTTCCCGGTAAAGTAGTCAAACGCGACGACGACCTCAAGGCCACCGTCGACATGATGGGCATCGAGCGCCCCGTGTCGCTGCGACTCGTGCCGACGGCGCAGGTTGGCGACTATATTCTCGTACACGCCGGCTTTGGCATCCAGATTGTCGACGAGCAGGAAGCACAGGAAACGCTCGAGCTTGTTAATGCCATGTCCGAGCTGGTCGAAGAAGACCAGCTGACCACCAACCCGGCGGAGGCTTACTAGTGGCGCCCGAGCAGCCGGCGCGCTCCGGTATCGATTTCTCGGCATTCCGCGATCCCAAGCTGGCTCGCGAGCTCATCGAGCGCATTCATGAGCTTGTCGGCGACCGCACCATCAACCTTATGGAAGTCTGCGGCACGCATACCGTGAGCATCGGGCGCTATGGCTTTCGCTCCATTATGCCGGCCGGGCTCAAGCTGCTGAGCGGCCCGGGCTGCCCCGTCTGCGTCACCGCCAACCGCGACATCGACCACGCAATCGCGCTCGCCAACATAGACGGCGCCATCATCACCACCTTTGGCGACATGATGCGCGTGCCCGGATCGTCCA
>CAVKNR010000305.1:0-6310 GCA_963657575.1 Sodaliphilus sp. | reverse complement strand
CTTCATGAGCCCCGCAGTCCGCTCCGACTGCGGGGCTTTTGCTATTCACCTAGTCCCCGATGGGTGAGTAGTCATTGGGGACGTTCTTAAACGACTAGTCAAACAAGAACGTCCTCAATGACTACTAATTTAAATCTGTCCCCAATGACTGCGGAAAGCGCATCTCACACCGACGCATTGCTTTCGGGCCCTCTCCCCAGGCTCTCCATAGCTCAGCTGGACTCCCCGCAACCTGTTCCGAGTTGGCGGAACGATCGCGACGTGGAGTGTCATTCTTTACCGCGTTAGACTAGACGCAGGGAAAGGAGGAGGACATGGATGCTCGCGTCAAGCAGCTTGTAAATATGATCGAGGACGCTCAGCCTGTCGCTGTCGCGGTACTTGCCAAGCGTCTCGAGGTAAGCGAGCGCGCCGTGAGAAACTATATCCATCGCGCAAACGACAGCCTTGCAGGGGTTGCACGCATCGTTGGCAGCAAGGGGCAGTATCGTATCGATGTTGCACGTGCAGATGAGCTTGCTCGCTTGCTAGACGGTGCGGCTCTGGCCCATCCGGGCATTCCTGATACGCGCGATGGCCGTGTGTCCTTCCTTCTTAACGACCTCCTCATGCGGTCCCAGTGGGTGACGATTGAGGAGTATGCGGATTTACTCTACGTTTCGGCGCGGACTCTGTCCAATGACATGCGTCTGGTAGAGCAGAAACTCGCCCAATTTGACTTAACGCTCGAAAAGCGCCCACGCTACGGAATCCGCGTTGCGGGCGGGGAGTCACAACGGCGCCTGTGCCTGGCCTCGCTGGTGAGGCCCGTGTTGCCCGACACCGACGATGCAAAGCTCGCCGAGCGCCTGCGGGCCATCGCCGCATGTGTGGACGATGCCCTGACGGCCTCGCCCGTCACGGTGAGCTCGCTGGCATCCCGCAATCTCATCATGCATCTTTACATTGCTCTTGGCCGCATCGAGCAGGGCTGCTATGTCCCAGCTGCAGAATCGGACGTTCAAAAACTGGAGGGAACGCGCGAATACGCCGCGGCTTTCCAGATTGCCGCAAACATCAAGGATGCCCTGGGCGTGAGCATGCCCCGAGAAGAGGTTGCCTTTATCGCAATCCATTTGCTCGGCAGGGGCACGGGCGTGCCCGAGAAGGGCTCTGCCGTTATCTCGGACGAGATGTGGGAGATTGCTTCCGAGATGGTACGTGCGGTCAACGATGAGTTTAGGTTTGACTTTAGCGGCGATCTTGAACTTCGCATGAACCTTGCTCGGCATATCGGCCCTCTGGGCTATCGCCTTGAATATCACATGCATATGGATAACCCCATGCTGCCCGATATCAAGACGAGGTTTCCGTTGGCCTATTCGATGGCAGCTGGCACCTCGCAGGTACTCGAGCGTCATTTTGGCAGCCAGCCCTCTGATGAAGAGCTCGGCTACATCGCCATGGCATTTGCCCTGGCCCTCGAGCAGCAAGCCGACCAGCCGCGTCGCAAGCGCATCCTGATCGTGTGCGCCTCGGGAGCGGGAAGCGCCCGTATGCTCGAGCACCAGTACCGCAAGCAGTTTGGCATGTATATCGATTCGATTGAGACATGCGATGTCGCCCGCGTGGGAACGTTCGATTTTTCGCACATCGACTACGTGTTCACAACGGTGCCGCTCAACGTCAAGTTGCCCGTGCCCGTCCGCGAGGCCGATTTCTTCTTGGAGACGAGCGATGTCAACGCTATCCGCAAGGTGCTGAGCGACGACACTGCGCAATCGGACTCCGTAAGCTCTTTCTTTAGCCGTGCCCTGTTCTTCAACCGCGTTGAGGCGTCGTCGAAGCAGGCCGTTCTCCGATATCTCTCCGAGCGCGCCGTCGAGAGCGGCCGTGTCGATGCCCAGTTTGCCCAAGAGGTCGCCGAGCGCGAGAGCGCGAGTGCCACCTCGTTTGGCAATGGGGTAGCCATGCCCCATGGGATGCATCCCTTGAGCGCCGAGGCCTTTGTTACCGTGGGCCTGCTCGAACATCCCATTCTTTGGGACGAATACGGCCATGAGGTCGATATCGTCTTTATGGTGTCGTTTGCCCGGTCGGGCGGCGATGAGGCGCGGATCTTGAGCTCACTGCTCGCCGAGATCTTTATGGACCGCCAGGGGGTCGAGCGCCTACGCGAGCGCCGGTCCTGGCATGAGCTGATGGCGCTTGTGCAAGCGCATACGGCTTAAGACTTCTTTTGTCGATAACCCTGTCTGTCTACCTGCAATAAACCTCGAGGATTGCGGGCGGGAGATAGGCGTTTCGAATATTCAAGTACAAACCAAACATCACGGGAGAGGAGACCGTTATGGACGATCAGGGAACCGAGATGGTTTCGTTTCAGCTGGTCGCTGCGGCGGGAGAGGCACGCAGCCTTGCCTTCGAAGCCCTTGAAAAGGCAAAAGCGGGGGATTTTGACGCCGCCGCCAAACTCATGAAGCAGTCAAAGGATGCGGGAATCAAGGCTCACCACATCCAAACGCAGCTGCTTTCGACTGAGGCAGCGGGCGAGCATCTGTCGGTGGATGTGTTGCTGGTCCATGCTCAGGACCACCTCATGTGCTCCATGCTTGCTCAGGAGCTCGTGCAGGAGCTGATCTGCCTGTATGAGTGCACTGCAACCAAGAACGCCTAGCGGCGTGCGGTGACTATCCAACCAATCAATGCGAAGGGAATCCCTTATGAAGATCCTTCTTGTTTGCGCAGCTGGTCTGTCTACAAGCATTCTGATGAAGAAACTCGAGAAATATGCGGAGCAAAACGGCATCGAGCTCGATATCGATGCGGTGGGTATCGGCGAGTATCAGGAGACGTGCGCCAATTATGACGTGCTGCTCTTGGGGCCGCAGGTGTCCTACCAGCTCAACACCGTCAAGCAGGGGAGCGGTAAGCCGACCGCGGTCATCCCCGCACAGGACTACGGCATGGGCAACGCCGCCAACGTGCTGGCACTCGCCCAGTCGCTGTTGGGTTAGGAGGCGACCATGGAGAAGTTCATGACCCTGCTTCAGGAAAAACTGACCCCTATCGCCAATTTCTGCGGCACCGAGCGCCACTTTGCCTCCATGCAAAAGGGCTTTATGAGCGCGATCAGCTTCATCTTGGTATCTGCCGTCTTTATGATCCTCGCCAACCCGCCGGTCACGGCCGACCTGGTGGCGCAGGGCGGGTTCTGGTCCGTCTTTGGCCCTTGGCTCGATTTTGCGACGGCCAATAAGCTCACGCTGCTCATCCCCTTCAATATGACGATGGGCATACTGTCGGTGATCGTGACGTTCGCAATCGCATATAACCTGGCGGGCACCTACAAGATGCCCAAGCTTAACGCCGGCATGACCTCGCTGGTGATGTTCCTGATCGCCGCGGCGCCGTCGTCCTACTACCAGCTTGCTGACGAGTCCGTGCTCCAGGCGGTCCCCTGCACCTATCTGGGTGCGCAGGGCCTGTTTACCGCCATCATCGTTGCCTTGGTCTCCGTCGAGGTCACGCGCTTCTGCCAGACCAAGGGCATCACCATCAAGATGCCCGATGGCGTGCCGCCGTTTTTGTCCGAAACCTTTGGCGCCATCGTACCTATGCTCGCCAACATCCTCATCTTCTTTGGCGGCAACCTGCTGATCCAGATGATCGATCCCGCGCTGTCCATCCCCTCGGTTATCGAGAAGCTGCTCGCTGCCCCGCTTTCCGTCGCAGTTGACTCTGTGCCCGGCGCACTGCTTATCTGCTTCATGACGCTGCTGTTTTGGTGCTTTGGCGTCCACGGCAACATGATCGTAATGCCCATCACCGCCCCGGTCTCGCTTGCCGCCTTTGCCGCCAACGCCTCGCTCTATGCTGCCGGGCAGCCGTTTGAGTTCCACCCGGTGCTCATGTCGTTGGCCATCAACCTCATCGGCGGCACGGGTAATACGTTCTCTTTTGTGGCGCTCTGCGCGTTTAGGGCAAAGTCGCAGCAGCTCAAGGCATTTGGCAGGGCATCGATCGTGCCGAGCTTCTTCCGTATCTCCGAGCCCGCGATCTTCGGCGCGCCCATCATCTTCAACCCGATCCTCATGATTCCGTTTGTGCTAGGCGGCATGATCTCGGCCCTGCTGTATTGGGGTGCGGTCTCACTGGGTCTTGTCTCTAACTTCTACATCTTGGTGAGCGGCACGTTCCCCATCTTCGTTCAGGGCTTTGTCCAGTGCCTCGACCCGCGCATCTGGGTGTTTACGATCGTTTTGATCGTGGTCATGGCTGTGGTCTGGTACCCGTTCTTTAAGGTGTACGATAACCAGCTCCTGGCTCAGGAGCAGGAGAACGCCGCGGCAGCTTCTGCCGAGGATGCTGAGTAGCATGAGTTACTTTGACAGAACGTCTGCCGCCGGTATGCCCGAGGGCTTTTTGTGGGGTGGTGCCCTCGCCGCCAACCAGGCCGAAGGGGGCTGGAACGAGGGCGGCCGCGGCATGTCGCACTCCGACCTGATCCCACAGGGTTCCGACCGCTGGGATGTAATGTTTGGCAGGCAAAAGCCCGTGGACGATCCGGACAGGCTGTATCCATGCCGCTGGGGCAACGACTTCTTCCATCATTGGCACGAGGATGTCGAGCTTTTTGCCGAGATGGGCTTTAAGTGCCTGCGTCTTTCAATTTGCTGGAGCCGTATTTTTCCCACAGGGATGGAGGCCGAGCCCAACGGCGAGGGCTTGGAGTTTTACCGTCAGGTATTCGAGGCGCTGCGCGAGCATGGAATCGAGCCGCTTGTGACGCTGTCGCACTACGACTATCCGTTGGCTCTGGTCGAGCACTATGGTGGCTGGCAAAGCCGAGAGATGATCGAGCGGTATGCGCACTACGTCGAGACCGTCGGACGCGCGTACCAGGGCCTCGTGCGTTATTGGCTTACGTTCAACGAGATCAACAGCGTGGCGCTGTCCTATCTCAACGCGGGTGTCACGCTCGAGGATGAGCGTGACCGTGCAGCCGTGACTGCGGCGTTCTCGCACCATATGTTTATGGCGAGCGCTCGCGCTGTCGAGATTCTGCACAAGATCGATCCCGCAAACAAGGTGGGTTGCATGGTCGCTGCCGGTGCGACCTATCCGTACCGTTGTGCGCCCGAGGACGTATGGCTTGCGTATGAGGAGGACCGCGGCCGCTACTTCTACACAGACGTGATGGCTGCGGGCGCCTATCCTGCTTGGAAGCTGCGTGCACTCGAGAAAGAGGGTGTTCACGTGCCCTTTGAGCCGGGCGATACGGAGTATCTGGCAGAGCATACGGTCGACTTCATCTCGTTCTCGTACTATTGCTCGCGCTTGGTGTGCGCCGATGATCAGGTGATCGCCGAGAAGGCGGAGGGCAACGTGTTCCCGACGTTGCGCAATCCGTACCTCAAGGATAAAGAGACTGCCTGGAAGTGGCAGATCGATGCGCTGGGTTTGCGCGTGACGCTTGCCGGCTACCACGATCGTTACCATCTTCCGCTCTTTATCGCCGAGAACGGTGTGGGCGGACTCGATGCGCTGGAAGACGGCAAAGTCCACGATGCGTATCATATTGATTACCTGCGAAGGCATATTCTTGCGCTGCGCGATGCAATTGTCGAGGACGGTGTTGACCTGATGGGATACACGCCGTGGGGCTGTATCGATTTGGTGTCGGCCTCGACGGGGCAGATGAAGAAGCGCTATGGCTTTGTTTATGTCGATGCCGATGATATGGGCAAAGGCACGTTCGATCGCTACCGAAAGGACAGCTTCTGCTGGTACCAAAAGGTCATTGCATCAAATGGCGAGGACTTGAGTTAACTCTTGCAGGTCTGTTGCCCCCGCGGTCCGCTTCGGCCGCGGGGGCTTTTGTTATTGAGGCGGCTGTTCATGAGGAGCATTGCAGGCTGCGGAAACCCGGCACTTGGGGACGTTCCTTTCCTGCCGGCAGCTTGGGACAGTCCTTAAAGGCCGCATCGATCAACTGCGGAAAGCACATCCCAGAATGAGCGTCCAACATGGGGTGCGGTTTCCCTTGAGGCCCTCAATCGGAAAATGCATCCCGGATTATTGTCGAAAAGCGGTCCCTAGTTTCCCAAACGGGCCGCTAACGGAAAGCGCACCCCGCTATTGGGCCCCAAAGCAGGATGCGCTTTCCGTGCTGGCAGTTCCAAGCAGTTCGGGATGGCCCTTTTCGTCTGCTCTCGGCCGGCGTCCGTAAGACTGTCCCCGACGACCACTCATTTAAGTCTGTCCCCAATGAGTCCCCAATGACTAGTAGTAGGCCCACATGGCTTCGACTTCGTTAAGGACCTCTACG
>CAVKNR010000304.1:0-6425 GCA_963657575.1 Sodaliphilus sp. | reverse complement strand
TTTTTATGAGCTCCTGCACCCTGCGCGGAGTGATGCCGAGCAGCTCGGCGGCTTCCTTGGTAGTAAGCATCACGAAACCCTTCGTCAAAACGAATAGTTTTATATATAGCAATTGTAATTAAAACTATTCGTTCTGACGAAGGGGTTTGAGATTGAGGGCGAACCGACAGAAATGAACGGGCCTGGTACCTGTTGTTGCTGGATTTTGCATATTTGTATAACGCCGTGTGGCCTGTTGCGCCCCGTCCGTAATTCCTTTATTCTTAACTGGCTTCGCGCGAAAGCGCCAAGTGTGCCAGTGTGGCGCAACGGTAGCGCAACTGATTTGTAATCAGTGGGTTGCAGGTTCGATTCCTGTCACTGGCTCCATGAGAGTTTCGGGCTCTGTTCCCTTGTGGGACAGGGCCCGTTTCTATTTATGTCGATAAGTCAGCGTGTTTGGCGCCAACCAAGCTTCAGGTTTGTCTCGATCCGTAACACGAGTGGGCTGAAGACCCTCCTTATAGTTACAGATCGAAACATTGCCAGGGGAAGGCCGATAACATCTCGATCCGTAACACGAAGAGGCTGAAAACCGTTCTTACTGTTACAGAATGAGACGTAAGCGGGGGTTTCTGCGAAACATCTCGATCTGTAACAGATAGGGGAGGAATAACCCTCTTACTGTTACAGGTCGAGACATAGGCCGGGGCGAGGTTGGTCATCGTCATCGAGCGTGGATTATCGGACACACGAGCGTGGAAAATCTTCCGCCTAGTGAATGAGCGTGGATAATCTGCCACTTTGGATTCGATGGCACGGCAAAGTGGGAGATTATCCACGCTCGATTTCAAACGGAAGAAAATCCACGCTCGATTTTGCCTGGGAAGAGCAATCTTCTGTCTGGGAAGCCCCGATCTCGACCTATATATAGGTGCAAATAAGCCGGTATCGAAGTTCGATACTGAAGGTGTACTCCACTACACCAAAGTGTTACCTCGGGAAACGTCACCTCAGTATCCAAAACCACCGTCCTTCATATCCAAACTCAACAAAACCGCAGGTCACAGCTATATAGATACGCCCGGCACCGTGTATCTAGAGGTTTTCGTTGACAGCCCCCAAGGTTGCATCGTATTATCTTTTTCGTTCGCGGGGGCGGCGGTCCAAAAGACCAAAGGACCTGCGGATACTTGAACGATTGGGAGTTTGCCCGAGTGGTTAATGGGGACGGGCTGTAAACCCGTTGGCTCTGCCTACATAGGTTCGAATCCTATAGCTCCCACCCGTCAAGTGCCTGTATAGCTCAGTCGGTAGAGCACTTCGTTGGTAACGAAGAGGTCACCAGTTCAAGTCTGGTTGCAGGCTCCATCCGGCGGTGTAGCTCAGTTGGTTAGAGCACACGGTTCATACCCGTGGCGTCACTGGTTCGAATCCAGTCACCGCTACCATAGGTAACACGGTGGCTTCTCAATAGTATGTTGAGAGGCCACTATGGTATAAAGGCAAAGTCCCGTCCGGGGACGACCTGTTAAGAGGAGGGCTTTATGGCCAAAGAGAAGTTTGAGCGCACTAAGCCGCATGTTAACATCGGCACCATTGGTCACGTCGACCACGGCAAGACCACGCTGACCGCTGCCATCACCAAGGTTCTCTCCGAGACCGAGGGCTGCAAGGCTGACTTCACTGCGTTCGAGAACATCGACAAGGCTCCCGAGGAGCGCGAGCGCGGCATTACGATCTCCGTCTCCCACGTCGAGTACGAGACTGCTGCCCGTCACTACGCTCACGTTGACTGCCCGGGCCACGCTGACTACGTCAAGAACATGATCTCCGGCGCTGCTCAGATGGACGGCGCTATCCTGGTCATCGCTGCTACCGACGGCCCCATGGCTCAGACCCGCGAGCACATCCTACTCGCCCGTCAGGTCGGCGTTCCCTACATCGTCGTCTTCCTGAACAAGTGCGACATGGTCGACGATGACGAGCTCATCGACCTCGTCGAGATGGAGACCCGTGAGCTCCTCTCCGAGTACGATTTCCCCGGCGACGACATCCCCGTCATCCGTGGCTCCGCTCTGGGCGCTCTCGAGGGCGACGCCAAGTGGATGGACGCCATTCGCGAGCTCATGAAGGCCGTCGACGAGTACATCCCGACGCCTGCTCGTAACAACGACCTCCCGTTCCTGATGGCCGTTGAGGACGTTATGACCATCTCCGGCCGTGGTACCGTTGCTACCGGCCGTGTCGAGCGCGGTGAGCTCAAGCTCAACGAGCCCGTCGAGATCGTCGGCATCAAGGATACCCAGAACACCGTCGTTACCGGTATCGAGATGTTCCGTAAGTCCATGGACTTCTGCGAGGCTGGCGATAACGTCGGTCTGCTGCTCCGCGGCATCAAGCGCGAGGACATCGAGCGCGGCCAGGTTCTCTGCAAGCCCGGTTCGGTTACCCCGCACACCAAGTTCACCGGTGAGATCTACGTTCTGACCAAGGAGGAGGGCGGCCGTCACACCCCGTTCTTCGATGGTTATCGTCCTCAGTTCTATTTCCGTACCACCGACGTTACCGGTACGGTCAAGCTCCCCGAGGGCACCGAGATGGCTATGCCTGGTGACCACATCACCATCGAGGGCGACCTCATCCACCCGATCGCCATGGAGGAGGGCCTGCGCTTCGCTATCCGCGAGGGTGGCCACACCGTCGGTTCGGGCATCGTCTCCACGATCATTGAGTAAATTAGCTCTTTGATATAGCTGACTTAGAGAACCCGGCACTTATATGGGTGCCGGGTTCTTTTCTGCAATGGATATTGAGCCGTTGCTGGTGTCGAGAGGATCGATAATGGTCCTGGATGCACCGTCGATTAGCTCTCGATGGCTTCATTGATGTGTTCCAAATATGAATGGATCCACCGAGAACCAATTGACTCGAGGTTTTCATTGACAGCACTTACGTGGAGCTGATAAAGTAACGACTCGTGCCCGTACGGGGCGGAAATGAAAGGTTCAGGATACATGCGTACTCTAGTTACTCTTGCGTGCACTGAGTGCAAGCGCCGCAACTATACGACCACCAAGAACAAGTCGACCATGCCTGATCGTATGGAGATCAAGAAGTATTGCCCCTGGTGCCGTCACCACACGCTGCACAAAGAGACTCGCTAGTCTCTAGTCACATACGCCAGTAGTTCAATTGGTAGAGCATCGGTCTCCAAAACCGAGTGTTGAGGGTTCGAGTCCTTCCTGGCGTGCCAGTCATTATTCCGTAAGCTCCCAATTGGGGGCTTACGGTTTACTCATGTATAAGCGCATTGCGCGGAGGTAACCCAAATGGCCAACAAGAAGAACAAGAAGAAGGCTCAGCAGCCGGCACCTGCCAACAAAGCTGCCGCCAACTCCAAGGTTGAGGCCAAGAAGGCCGTTGCCAAGAAGAACGAGAAGGCTGCGAAGTCCAAGAAGAACGAGAAGCCTGGTTTCTTCGCCCGCACCAAGAAGTATTTCGCTTCGGTCAAGTCCGAGATGAAGCGTGTCACGTGGCCCGATAAGAAGGAGCTCGTGAACTACTCGGTTGTCGTTTGCGCTTCTCTGATCGTCGTCGGCGTCGTCATCGCTCTGCTCGATGCTGGCTTTGGCGAGGCTCTTGCTCTGTTCTCTGGATTGAGGGGCTAAACCATGTCTAAGCGTTGGTACGTCGTTCACACTTACTCCGGATACGAGAACCGCGTAAAGTCCGATCTCGAGCATCGTATCGAGACCATGGGCATGCAGGACCGTATCTTTGATATCGAGATTCCTATGGAGCGCGTCACCGAGATCAAAGAGGGTGGCAAGCGCGAGACCAAGGATTCCAAGATCTTCCCGGGTTATGTCTTGGTCCGCATGGAGATGGATGACGATGCTTGGACGTGTGTTCGCAACACGCCCGGCGTCACCGGTTTCCTGGGCGGCAACGGTAAGCCCGCACCGCTTTCCCGCGATGAGTACAATAAGATGACGCGTCGTCCCGGTAAGGGCGATTCGCCCAAGCGCACCTCGGTTGATATTCAGGTCGGCACGTCCGTCCGCGTCACCGATGGCCCGCTTACCGACTTTGATGGCAAGGTCTCCGAGGTTAACACCGAGGCTGGCAAGCTCAAGGTCACGCTGATGATCTTTGGCCGCGAGACGCCGGTCGAGCTCGACTTTAATCAGGTCGCTGTCATCGCTTAAGTTTTCGTCCGTTCGCACGAGCGTGCTTCTTCTGTGACTGCTCATCTCAGGAGTGCTTCTAACACGTGCGTGCTTACGATATAGCAAATACTTCACACTCGTGATTCGAAAGGAATGACCATGGCTGAGAAGAAGGTTGCCAACGTCATTAAGCTCCAGATTCCTGCTGGTGCAGCAAACCCCGCTCCTCCAGTCGGCCCCGCCCTGGGCGCTGCTGGCGTGAACATCATGCAGTTCTGCCAGGCCTTTAACGCCGAGACGCAGGACAAGAAGGGCGACATCATCCCCGTTGAGATCTCTGTCTACGAGGATAAGTCCTTCTCCTTCATCACCAAGACCCCGCCGGCGGCTCACCTCATCAAGAAGGAGCTGAACCTCAAGTCTGGTTCCGCTAAGCCCCAGGCCGACAAGGTCGGTCAGCTCTCCCAGGAGCAGCTCACCAAGATCGCCGAGATCAAGATGCCGGACCTCAATGCCAACGACATTGACGCCGCCAAGAAGATCATCGCCGGTACTGCCCGTTCCATGGGCGTCACCATCGCTGAGTAGCGATTTCTTATGGTAACGACGGGTGCTCCGACCGGGGCGCCCGTTATATGTGTGCAATAGGGCACACGATACGATGTGGGAGGGCTCACGCCCGTTTAACCACAGGAGGTAATGCACATGGCTAAGCATGGTAAGAGCTATAACGCCGCTGCCGAGAAGATCGACCGCGCCACGCTCTACACCCCCCTTCAGGCTGCCAAGCTCATCAAGGAGCTCGACACCGCCAAGTTCGACGAGACCGTCGAGGCTCACTTCCGTCTGGGCATCGATACTCGTAAGGCTGACCAGAACATCCGTGGTTCCATCTCCCTGCCCCACGGCACCGGCAAGACCGTTCGTGTTGCCGTCTTCGCCGAGGGCGAGAAGGCCCGCGAGGCCGAGGCTGCCGGCGCCGACATCATCGGTTCCGACGAGCTCGTCGCCCAGATTCAGAAGGGCGAGATCAACTTCGACGCCGCTATCGCTACGCCGAACATGATGGCCAAGGTTGGCCGCATCGGTAAGATCCTTGGTCCCCGTGGCCTCATGCCGAACCCCAAGCTCGGCACCGTGACCATGGACGTCGCCAAGATGGTCTCCGAGCTCAAGGCTGGCCGCGTTGAGTACCGCGCCGACCGCTACGGCATCTGCCACGTGCCCCTGGGCAAGAAGTCCTTCTCTGAGCAGCAGCTCGTCGAGAACTACGCTGCCCTGTACACCGAGATTCTGCGCGTCAAGCCCTCTTCTGCTAAGGGCAAGTACGTCAAGTCCATCTCCGTGTCTTCCACCATGGGCCCTGGCGTCAAGGTCGATCCCGCTGTCCAGCGTGACTTCCTGGCTGAGTAACTAACAGTTACTGCCTGAGCAAAGCAAGCATTGCTAAAGAAACCCGGTTCTGCCCCGTGCAGGACCGGGTTTCTTGCTATCGCGTCAAAACCACCACAAAGGGGACAGTGTCCTCTTTGTGGTGGTTACCAGGGGGTTCTGGCAGTTGAGGACTCGATGGCATCGTGGCGTTTGAGCTCGCGGCGCATGGTTTGCGAGTTGAGCCAGGCTGCCTGCCAGCCACGGATGGGGTAGCGCGTCTGGTCGAGCTCAAACTGCGTATAGCCGCAGGCGTTGATGATCGTCGTTCCACACACATGCTGCCGCTCGCGCTGAAAATCGTAGCCGTAGCTTTGGTGCACATGCCCGTGCACCATGTAGTCGGGATTCCAGGATTCGAGTGCTGTGTTAAAGCACTCGAACCCTCGATGCGGCAGATCGTCCAGATCACCCATACCGGCGGCGGGTGCATGGGTAAGCAGAATGTCGCACCCGCCGACCATCCTAATCTTACGCGACAGCTTACGCATGCGCTTGGACATCTCGCGTTCGGTGTACATGTTGGCGCCGTCGCGATAACGCATGGACCCGCCAAGGCCCGCAATGCGAATCCCTCGGTACGTGTACACGCTGTCCTCTACGCAGATACATCCACCCGGTGCATGACGTGCGTAGCGGTCATCGTGATTGCCGCGCACGTAGATGAGCGGTTTGTTGATGACCGTAACCAAAAACTCAAGATAGTCCGGGTCCAGATCGCCGGCGGACAAAATCAGGTCGACTCCCTCAAAGCGTTCCTTGCGAAAGCACTCCCAAAGGCATCGTTCTTCGGTATCGGCTATGGCAAGGATTTTCATAGGGCAGGGACTTTCGGCTCATCGT
>CAVKNR010000303.1:0-6801 GCA_963657575.1 Sodaliphilus sp. | reverse complement strand
CACGGAGCGAGAGCGGGAGTCCTTCGCCGCAGCCATTGAGGGCGCGGTCAAGGCCCGGACGGCTCCGGCGGAGCGGACGACCTTCGAGCACCTTCACCCGGATCTCAAGCGGCACCGGGAGACGGCGAAGATCTACGCCCTGGGGCTGGCGCTGGCGGAGAAATGCCCGCCCAACGATTGCCGGGTGTACCTCAACATCTTCAACGCGGCCCGGGAGCTGGACGCCGCCCTGGACAACCTGGACGCCGACGGCGCTCCGGCGCTGGCCTTGCGGAAGGAACTCCGGGAACGGGTCGGAGAGCTGGCGGAGATGATGGAAGACAACTACGCCGTCGAACAGTACCGGAAGGGAGGCGGGGCGAAATGAGAGCGGAGCTCAAGCGAGCCGCCGACCTCGTCGCCTTCCAGCGGCGCGAGGCCCTGTCTCGGAAGCGGCTCTCGGGAGACCCCCGGAACCCCTTCCGCCCCCGGTATGGCGCGGAGCTGACCTTCGCCGCCGCGTCACAGGAGGCCGAGACCCTGGGCTATATTCTCAAATTGCTTGAGAAAGAAGCGGCCCGAGAGTGTGCGAGGCGGGTCTTCCCCACGCTGGACGCGATCCTCGACTTCGTCGTCGGCCTGGGCCTCATGGCCCTCGGGGGCCTGGGGCTCGCCGCCGCGTGTGTCGTGGCAGGAGCGCCGGACAGCTTCACCCGTGCGGCGGCGCTGCTGGGCCTGGGGTTTATGGCAGCGGTCAACCTGCACCGGCAGAAGCGGAAGTAAATCTAAGAACGACTACACAGGAAGGAGGACAGCGGTGAAAAGCAACGGTAAACTTTGCCCCCTGGGGAAGCTCGTCGTCAAGGCGCTCACCGACCAGGACAAGACGAAGACGCAGCTCGCCGCCGAGATCGGCACGTCGCCGCAGTATCTAAGCTACATTCTCTACGGCGTCCGGTCGGGCGAGAAGTACCTCCCGGCGATCATCGCGGCCCTCAACCTCGACCCCCGGAAGGTCGAGAAGGTAACGGCAGCGTAACACCAGGAAGGGAGGGACAGGAGTGCCGGACGTATTCATCGGGCTCAAGGAGGCCGCAGAGTTTGAGGGCGTGAAGTATAACACCCTCGTCCAGCGGATCAAGCGAAGCCCCAATCAGTACAAGACCAGAACGCAGCCCCAGGAGAACGGCGGCAGAGAGCAGGTGCTCGTCTCCGTCGACTCCCTCACAGCCAAGGGCCGGAAGGCGTGGCGGGCGGCACAGAAGATAGACGGGAGGGATGTCGTCATAGAGAAGCGAACAGAGTCCGCGCCCTGGTATGTGGGCGTCGACCTCAACCACTACACCGAGCAGCACAAGAAGGCGTTCTACGAGGCCGTCGAGCTGGCGGCGAGGGTGCAAGACTTCATCGACTACGACGGCCCCGACCGCACGGCCTACGCCGAGCGGTACGCGCTGGGCCTGGGAGTGAGTCTCCCGACCCTCTACCGCTACGTCGACAACATCCTCAAGGCGAACGCCTGGGCCCTCAAGATGGAGAAGGAGGACGGCCAGAGCCGGGACTATTTCCGGGCGCTGTCCTTGTGTCGGAAGCCGAAGGCGACCGCCACCTTCCCGAGTCTCACGGATGAGCAAAAGGCGCTCATTCAAAATATATGGTTCGACCGGCGCTTCGCGGCCAACCTGGGAACGATCGAAATGCTCTACGAGAAGTTCGAGGAGGTCGCCGAGGGCCGGGGCTGGGAGAACTACCCCAGCATCAAGACGGTCGCCCGGTACATCAAGCACCTCATGGACAGCCGGGGCGGAGAGTCGGCCCGCTACCTCGCGGCCAACGGCTCCCGGGAGTGGAAGAACAAGAAGATGCTCAAGGGCAAGCGCGACGCGACGAGCCTCAAGGTCATGGAGTACGTCGTCGGCGACGAGCACACCTTCGACTTTTGGGTTCAGTGGGTCGCCCCGAACGGGAAGATCAAGGCCGTCCGCCCGAAGCTCGTCGCATGGATGGACATGCGGAGCCGGGCGATCGTGGGCGACGTGGCTTGTGTGGACGCCAACAACCAGACCCTCAAGGAGAGCCTCGTCAAGATGCTCTACTCCCACCCGGGCGGAGTCCCCCACATCCTCCATGTCGACAACGGCAAGGACTACACGGCGAAGACCATGACCGGCCAGAGCCGCAAGAAGCGGAACATCGACTTCGAGTTCGACGCCGAGACCGTGGGCTTCTACCAGAGCATCGGCATCGAGGAGGTCGGGCGGTCGCTCCCCTATCAGCCGTGGGACAAGCCGATCGAGCGCTTCTTCTCGACCGTGTGCTCCAAGTTCTCGAAATGGTTCGAGAGCTACACGGGCACCCTCACCGGCTCCAAGACCTACGCCAAGCGGCAGAAGGACGTCGACGGTATGCTTGAGCGCGGCGAGCTGCTGACGATGGAGGAGTTCTTCGAGGCGTGGACGAAGTGGAAGAACGAGAAGTACCACACCCGGGAGCACCGGGGCCTCAAGGACGCGGGCGAGAAGTGGATCACGCCGATCTCCCTCTTTGAGAACGGCGAGCGCTATGAGAAGGCAGCTCCGCCCCGCGAGTATGCGGCGATGCTGCTCATGAAGGCCGACACCGCCCGCGTGACGAACCAGGGGATCAACAAGTTCGGCACCCTCTACACGGACTACGAGCTTTGTCACTACGTCGGCAAGCATGTCGGCATCAAGTGGGACATCGACGACGTCACGAAGCTCTACGTCTTCGACCAGGAGGGCCGGAAGATATGCGAAGCCGTCTCCGCCGAGCTGCTGGCCTTCGGGCCTCACTGTTCGCAAGCGGCGCTCGAGCGCCACCTCCGCGACCAGAAGCGGCAGGAGAAGGAAATGCGGGAGATCCTGGACAGCATGACGCGGCCCTACGAGCTCCGCGTCCAGGAGGGCGGACGGCCCTCCGAGGCGGTCGGCATGATCGACTTGACCATCAAGGCGGATCGGCCCTCGAAGGTCGTCACCCTCCCGAACGACAAGGAGTTCCGGGCGGAGATGGCCGCGAACCGAAAGACCGGGAAGAAGGCATCCGGGGACGAGTTCCTCGGGAAGAAGGCAGACGACGCCCTCGCTCGCTTGAGGGCTATGAACGAATAGGAGGAACAACATGGAAATCACAGCAGCAGCGGCCCAGGCCACAACCTACACCACCGGCAAGACCCTTGCCGAGCAGATCAACGACTACCTCGCAGTCTCGAAGACCAGCATCGCCACCCTGGCGAGCGAGATCCCGGGCTATTCCCGCCCGACGATCTCCCGCTACCTCTCCGGCAAGTACGAGGGGGACATCTCCACCATCGAGAAGCTCCTCGCGGACTGGCTGGCCCAGCGCACCGGCGAGGCCGTGGCGCTCCCGGAGCCGGGGCGCAAGACCGGACGGAAGCCCGTCTTCTATGAGAGCCGGGACGCCCTCAAGGTGCTCGGCGTGTGTCAAAGCTGTCAAGAGTACATCGGCCTCGGCATCGTGGTCGCCCGCAGCGGCTACGGCAAGACCTACTCCCTCCGGCAGTACGCGAAGCTCCCCCGGGTCGCCTACATTGAGTGCGACGACACCATGAGCAGCCGCGATCTTGTGGAGGCGATCGAGAAGTCCCTCGGCATACCCAGCGGCTACGGCACTATCTGGCGCAGGGTCAACGGCATCCGGGACTTCTTCAACACGAACAAGGGCTACCTCCTCATCATCGACGAGGCGGACAAGCTCGTCTCGAAGTACACCCAAAAGAAGATGGAGATCCTCCGGGCGATCTTCGACCAATCCGACGTGGGGCTCGTCATCGCCGGAGAGCCGAAGCTCGAAGCGCAGATCAAGACCTACCTCGCCCGCATGGCGAACCGGGTCGACTTCTATGTCTCCCTCAAGGGGCTTGACCCCTCGGAGGTGGAGGGCTACCTCGAGGGCTTCGAGGTAGATCCCGACGCGATGGTCGAGCTCAAGGCCCGGGCCTGCAACATGCAGACCGGATGCTTCCGACTCCTCGACCGAACCCTCTCCAACGTCACCCGCATCCTTGAGGAGCGCGGCGAGAGAGTCGTCACCGTGAAGATCATCGAGCAAGCCTCGAGCCTCATGATGCTCTAACACGGAAGGGGGCCGGGACAATGAAAATGAGAAAGCAGCGTCTCATGGGTCTCGCTATGCTGGCGATCACCGCCCTCATCCTGGTCATGGCCCGAGGCGGGAAGACGCCGGAGGACAGCGACGCGACCGCCGCTCTCCTCACCGGGCCGCTCGGCCTCTATATGCTCCTCTCTAAGACCTACATCCTATACGAAGACAAGGAGCCGAAGGAGGCCACCGAAGCAAGCCGCAGCGGGGAGGCAACTCCCCGGGCATATATCAACAAGCACAGAAAGGAAGGAGCCTACACATGGCAAGGAAAAGAGTGGTCGAACCCTCCGGGGTCAAGACCTGGGAGGACGCGAACGACGCCCTCCGTCAGATTGCAGAAGCGCAGCTCGCCGTCCAGGACATTGAGGGCGAGATGAACAAGCAGATCCTCGGGGCCAAGAAGGCCGCAGAGGAGCAGAGCAAGCCCCACAAGGACAGGATCGCCAAGCTCGAGCGCGAGCTCAAGGACTTCGTCACCGAGCACCGGGCGGACATGGGGAAGGCGAAGTCGAAGATCCTCACCTTCGGCGAGGTCGGCTTCCGACTCTCGACCTCCGTGTCCCTCCCCAGGGCGAAGGAGAAGATCGAGGAGATCATCCGCCGCCTCAAGAACCGGCAGATGATGGACTGCATCGTCGTCAAGGAGGACGTCTCGAAGGAGGCCCTCAAGAAGTACGGCGAGGACACCGTCAACGCGGTCGGCGCTACCTGGAAGCAGCAAGACGTCTTCGGCTACGAGCTGGACTTCGCGAAGCTGGAACAGGTCAAGAGCGGCATGTAAGGGGGCGGGCTTCATGCGGGTCGACATCACCACCACGAGAAAGAAGTACCGGGTCATCTACGCCGACCCTCCATGGAAGTTCAGCAGCAAGGAAGCAACTGGAAAAACGCGGGGGGGGTAATTTCTACCACCTATAAACCCCTCGAAGCGGTCTATCCGACCATGACCACCGAGGCCCTCAAGGAGCTCGACGTCGGGCGCATCGCCCACCGAGACGCGGCGCTCTTTATGTGGGCCACCGACGCCCACATCCCGGACGCCCTCGAGCTCTATCGGGCGTGGGGGTTCCGGTATGTGACCGTCGCCTTTGTGTGGTCGAAGAAGACCGTCAACGGGAAGACCGTCTCGAACCTCGCGCCCTGGACGCTCAAAAACTGTGAGCTTTGCCTCATGGGGACGCGGGGCCGGATGGTTCAGTACAAGCAGAAGAACAACATCCCGCAGCTCGTGGAGGCCGTGAGAACGCGGCACAGCGAGAAGCCGGAGGAAGTCCGCCGCCGCATCGAGGAGCTGTTCGGGGACGTCCCCCGGATCGAACTCTTTGCCCGGAAAAGGTTCCACGGCTGGGACTGTTGGGGAAACGAGGTGTAAATCATGGCAGCAACACGCAGCGGAAGGAAGCTCCCCTCCATCCGCACACTATGGGCGATCGCGAAGTCGCCCGAGCTCCGGCTCTCGGACGAAGACCTTCACGGGGTCGTGTACCGGGAGACCGGCAAGGAGAGCATGAAGAAGCTGACGCAGGGCGAGATCACCGACGTCGCCCGCGTCCTGCAAAACATGAAGGACAGCGCCGCCCGGAGTACCGGAGACAAACGGACGGACGAGGGCGGCAACCCCACCACCGAACGGCAGCGCCGGAAGATCTACGCGCTCACCGAGGCCCTGGGGTGGAACAACGACAAGCGCCGGATTGAGGGCTTTGTGAAGCGGATGACCGGCATCGACCGGCTCGAGTGGCTGAACACGGCCCAGTGTGAGAAGGTCATCGAGGGCCTCAAGGCGATCCTTGCCAGAGAGCAGCGGAAGGGGGCCGGGCGGGATGGATAACGAGAACCAGCGGGAGCTCGATGTCCTGGCCGCGCTGGAAGGCATCCACCGGATGCAAGAGAGCATCCGGGACACGGAGCTGGACATGGTGGTGGAGACCGGGATCATCTTCCTCCGCTTGCACTATCAGCGGCTCCCGCCCGGAGTGGCCCGCCGTCTGACGGAGATCTCGCCCCGGGACGTGGCGGAGGTGTCGGAGGTCATCCGGGAGAATGGCGCGACGCCGGAGCAGCGGCGAAGCCTGGGCGACCGACTGGCGAGCGACGCAGCCGTCGCCCAGGTCATCCGGGCGGCGAATGTCTACCGGGAGCGGCTGGGCTACGGCCCGCTCGAGTCGGAGGTGGAGGCGTGAGCGGGCGGAAGGCTGGGGCGATGGGGCTTGTCGAGAGGCTCGCCGCCGCCCTGGCCGTGAACGAGATCGTCCGCTCCCGGCGCTTCCTGGGAGAGCACACCAGCAAGGAAGACCGCGAGGAGCTGCTCAAGCTCACGGCCTCCGAGCTCACCTCGACGGCCCAGGTGCTCGCCTCCGCCGTGCATCTCCGGCAGCAGGTGGAGACGGCGGAGTTCACGCGGGCCCTCATAGAGCAGCAGAAGGCCGCGCAGCAGCCCCCAGGCGGGCCGCTTGCGTGTTAAGGGGGGAACGGTATGCCGACGAAGAAGAAACGCCTCACACAGCGCGAGAAGGCCGAGAGGGCGAAGATGAAGAAGGAGCTCCAAGCGGAAGGAGTCCTTCCACCGGACAAGCCGCGCCTCAACCGGAAGAAGTTCGCCCGGGAAACCTGGGCCGAGTGGGAGGAGTTCCTCAAGAGAGACCCCATTCTCGCGGAGGTTCGCCTTCTTCGGGC
>CAVKNR010000302.1:0-7293 GCA_963657575.1 Sodaliphilus sp. | reverse complement strand
CTCGCGCATCCCCGTCCCGAAATCGGCTTGGACCGATTTCGGGTCAACCCATGCTCTTGCCGCGTTTCCCCTGGTGGGCCTTGCGGAAGGCTTACTCATGACGGCGTGGGGGCACGTGGCGAACCTGCTCGGCGTGCCCGCGACCATCGTCGCGGCCGTGCTCATGGCGTTGCCTGTGGCGGTGACGGGAGGCATCCACCTAGATGGGCTCTGCGACACCTCCGATGCGCTTGCAAGTTGGGCCCCGCGGGAGCGAAAGCTCGAGATCATGCACGACCCGCGGGCGGGCGCCTTCGGGGTCATTGGTGTTGTCGTGTACCTTATTCTGCAGTTTTCCCTGTTCACCGCGCTGTCGCTTACGGCGGGGGCGTTTCTCGCGCTTCTGTGCTCGCTCGTGTTCTCCCGTGCGCTTTCGGGGCTCGCCGTTGAATGCTGGCCTGCCGCGCGGGCGGACGGCATGGCCGCGGGGCTCTCGCCTTCGAAGAAGCGCGCGGCGATCGTCGTGCCGCTTTGCGCTTTCGCTGCGGCTTCGGCTGCAGGGATGGTCGCGTGCGCTCAGGCCGTCGGCGCCCTTATGGCGGTGGCGGGGCTTTTGGCGCTCGCGTGGTACCGCCATGTTGCCCTGTCCCGCTTCGGCGGGGTGACGGGTGATTTGGCCGGATGGTTTCTGCAATGGGCCGAGCTCGCGATGCTTGCCATGCTGGTGGCGGGGGGCATGCTCCTATGATGCTCGTGGTAGGTGGCGCGCATTCGGGGAAGAGGACCTTCGTGCGCGAAAAGCTCGGGTTCGCGGCGGACGATTTCGTCGACGCGGCGCAGTTCGCGGCGGGCTGTGTGCCCGTGGCTTTTGCTGGCCGCGTCGCGTACCGTGCTGAGGAACTCGTACGCGCGCTCGACGCTGACCGGTCGCTCGAGCGGCTGATTGGCTTCGACGCAGTGATTCTGACCTTGGTCGGCTCGGGGGTCGTCCCTATGCGTGCGGAAGACGCCCAATGGCGCGAGCGCGCGGGGCGCCTGGGATGCGCGCTCGCTGCGCGCGCCGACGTCGTCGTGCGCATGACGTGCGGGATTCCCCAGGTCATCAAAGGAAACCTTGCCGATGCGCCTCGAGGGACGCTGGGCGCGGGCGCGCCTTTGGAAGTCATCTTCGTGCGCCATGGTGCCACGGCGGGCACGGAAGACCATCGCTACAGCGGGGCGGGCACCGACGAGCCCCTGTCGAGCGCGGGCGAGCGCGCTTTGCGCGACCTCGCGTGCGATCGTGACGTGTTCCGTGTTATCACGAGCGGCATGGCCCGCACCGACCAGACGGCACGCATTCTCTTCCCGAACGCGGAGCTTATGGCGTGCCCCGGTCTGCGCGAGATAGATTTCGGCGACTTCGAGGGGCGAAGCGCCGCCGAGCTTAAAGAGGATGTGCGTTACCGCGCCTGGGTAGACTCCTGGTGCGAGACGCGCTGCCCGCATGGCGAGGGCAAGAGTGATTTCACCCGCCGCGTCGTCGCGGCGTTTCGGGAGGCGTGCGAATCGGAGTGCGCCCAGGGGAGTGGGCGCGCCGTCTTCGTCGTACACGCGGGTACCGTGAAAGCGCTGCTCTCCGAGCTAGCTGTCCCGAAAATGGGATACTTCGACGTGCATACCGAGCCAGGCGGTGCATGGGCCGCCACCTGGGATGAGCGCTGCCTTCGCGACGTTCGCCCCGCTTCGGGGGGCGATGCCCGGTGATGACGATTCTTGCCGTCGCCGCCGGGTTCGCGGCCGACCTTGCCTTCGGCGACCCGCGCTGGCTCCTCCATCCCGTCGTCGCCATGGGGCGCGCGATCACGTGGGCCGAAGGCCGCCTGCGGGGCGCATTCCCGCAAACGTCCGCGGGCACGCGCGCCGCAGGGCTTGTGCTCGCCGTGGCGCTTCCGCTTGCGTGTGGGCTTTTGACCTGGGGAATCCTGCAGCTTTGCGGCATGGTTCACCCCGGCTTGCGCTTCGTGGCCGAGGCATGGGCGAGCTATCAGATTCTCGCGGCATGCGAGCTGCGCCGCCAGAGCCTGGCCGTGGCCCGCGCGTTCTCGAAGGGCGGCCTTGTCGCGGCGCGCGAAGCCGTCGGGCTCATCGTGGGACGCGACACGTCTGTTCTCGACGAGCAGGGCGTCGCGCGCGCCGCCGTGGAAACGGTGGCGGAGAACGCGAGCGACGGCGTCATCGCGCCGCTTTTCTACCTTATGATCGGGGGTGCGCCCTTGGGCATGGCGTACAAGGCTGTGAACACGCTCGACAGCATGGTGGGCTACAAAAACGAGCGCTACATCGACTTCGGCTGCGCCTCGGCGCGCCTCGACGATGCGGTGAACTGGATTCCCTCGCGCTTATCGGCCCTGCTCATGATCGCCGTGTGCCCGATCGTCGGGCTCGACGCGCGCGGGGCGGCGCGTATCTGGCGCCGCGACAGGCGTCGCCATGCGAGTCCGAACGCGGCGCAGACCGAGTCAGCGTGCGCGGGCGCGCTCGGGCTGCGCCTGGCAGGACCCGCGGTGTATTTCGGCAAGCTCGTTGAGAAACCGACGATAGGCGACGCGTCCCGCGAAATCGAGTGGGGCGACATCGCCCGGGCGACAAGGCTCATGCTCGCCGCGTCCGTATGCGCGCTCGTCGTCTTCGGCGCCGCGCGCGCGGCGGTCGTGCTCGCCGTGGGGGCGATGGCATGAGGGAAGACCACGCCGCGCCCCGGGCTGCTGGGGGAATCCTGCGCGCCCGTACGCATGGGGGCAGCTCGCAATCGCTCGGCATCGCTTGCGAAGGGGGCGCCTCCGACCTCATTGACTTCTCGGTGAACGTGAATCCGGCAGGCCCCTCGCCGCGCGCCGTCGCCGCAGCTTGCAAGGCGCTTTCTCGAATCGACGCCTACCCCGATAGGGAAAGCCTCGCCCTCGTTCGCGCCCTAGCGCGCGCCCAGAGCATTCCCGAAGATACTATCGTCTGCGGCGCGGGCGCGTCCGACATCATCTGGCGGCTCGCCGCGGCGGTTCGCCCGAAACGCATCGTCGTGTGCGCGCCGACGTTCTCTGAATATGCGGAGGCGGCATCGTACTACGGCGCATGCGTGCAGGAGTTCCCGCTCTCCGAAGCGGACGATTTCGACGTGCCCGCCTCCTTCGCCCGCGCGATCGAGGGGCCGGGAGACGTGGCGTACCTCTGCAATCCGAACAACCCGACGGGGCGCCTCGTCGACCCCCGCGTGATCGATGCCGCTGCTCGCCGCTGCGAGCAGGTGGGCGCGCTGCTCGTCGTGGACGAGTGCTTTCTCGGATTTGCGCCCGACGCCCGCGAAAGGAGCGTGGCCGCACGCGCCGCGTGTTCGCGCCATCTGGTCGTACTCTCCGCGTTCACCAAGCTCTACGGAATGGCGGGGTTGCGGTTGGGATATCTGATCAGCGGAAACGCCCAACTCATCGAGGGGATTCGCCGGGCGGGGCAGGCGTGGCCCGTCTCCTCGGTCGCCGAGGCCGCGGGCATCGCCGCCCTGGAAGACGTCGAATACGTCTCGCGCACGCGCGATGTTTTGGCGGGCGAGCGAGCGTGGCTTTCCCACGAGCTCTCCTCGCTCGGGCTTTCCGTCGTGCCGTCGGATGCGAACTTCCTTTTAGTCCGCACGCCGGCGAAAGACATCCCCGAGCGCCTGTATAAACAGGGGGTTTTGGTCCGCACGTGCGACTCGTTTTCGGTGCTGTCCCGTTTCTGGTGCCGCGTCGCGGTGCGCACGCGCAAGGAGAACGCCCGGCTTGCGATGGCGTTCAGCCACGCGCTTCGGGCGGAAGGCGCATCTGGCGAAGGCGAACCCGACGAACGGGGCGGCGCTTCTTGCAGCGGCGCTATGGCGGGCGCGGATGGCCGAGGCTCGGCGAAGGAGGTCGATACCCGTGGGTAGGGCGAAGCCCATCATGATCCAGGGCACCATGTCGAATGCGGGGAAGAGCCTGCTTGCGGCGGGGCTGTGCCGCGTGCTTTCGCAGGACGGCCTGCGCGTGGCTCCCTTCAAGAGCCAGAACATGGCGCTCAACAGCGGTGTCACGGCCGACGGGCTCGAGATGGGGCGCGCCCAGATCATGCAGGCCGAGGCATGCGGCATCGCGCCCGACGTGCGCATGAACCCCATCCTGCTCAAGCCCGAAAGCGACCACCGAAGCCAGCTCATCGTGGCCGGCAAGGCGCAAGGAGCCTTTGCTGCGAGGGACTACTTCGCGCGAAAGAAGGCGCTCATGCCGCAGATTTTGGAGGCGTTCGATTCGCTCGCGGAGGAAAACGACGTCATCGTCATCGAGGGCGCCGGCAGCCCCGTCGAAATCAACCTTGCCGAAAACGACATCGTCAACATGGGGCTCGCGCGCGCCGTGTCCTCCCCCGTGCTGCTCGCGGGCGACATCGACCCAGGCGGGGTGTTTGCCCAGCTCTACGGCACGGTCGCGCTTTTTGCGCCCGAGGATCGCGCTCTTTTGCGGGGGCTTGTGGTGAACAAGTTCCGCGGCGATGTGGAAATCCTGCGCCCGGGTTTGGCCCCGCTCGAGAAGATGTGCGGGGTTCCCGTCGTGGGGGTCGTGCCGTATCTTACGCTCGACCTGGACGACGAGGACTCGCTCGCGCCGCGCCTTTCTGCCCGGGAGGCGCGCGGCGTCATCGACGTCGCCGTCGTGCGCCTTCCGCATCTGTCGAACTTCACCGACTTCGACCCGCTTTCGCGCGTGCCCGGCGTGGGCGTGCGCTATGTTTCCTCGACGACCGATCTGGGCCGACCCGACCTGGTGGTGCTCCCCGGCTCGAAGACCACGCTCGACGACGCGCGCTGGCTTGCGGCTAGCGGCATCGGAGCCTGTGTACGCGCGCTTTCGGGTGCGGGCACGCCGGTGCTCGGCATATGCGGAGGCTACCAGCTTTTGGGTGACGAGCTTTCCGACCCGCACGGCAGGGAAGGCGCTGGCACCGCGCGCGGGCTCGGGCTCATCCCTGCAAGTACGGTGTTCAAGGAGGAAAAGCGCCTCGCCCAGTCGGAGCTGCGCATCACGGGCGCACAAGGCGCGTTCTCGGTGTGGAACGGCATCACGGCGCGCGGGTACGAGATTCACGACGGCGAAACGACCGTCTCCTGCGCCCCTGCGGGCACGATTGGCGGCAAACCAGAAGGCGCGGCCTGCGGAAACGTGTTCGGAACCTATCTCCACGGCCTGTTCGACGAACCGGGGGTGGCACTCGCCCTCGCGCGCTCGCTCGCGCGCATGCGCGGCCTGCCCGAGAGCGTCGTGGGTGCTGAGGGCGCGGTGTCCGCGGCCGATCACCGTGCGCGCGAGTTCGACCGCCTGGCCGACTCCGTGAGCGGGGCGCTCGACATGGAGTATGTCTACCGCATTATCGAGGAGGGCGTATGATCCACGTGTATCATGGCGACGGCAAAGGCAAGACCACGGCGGCGATGGGCCTCGCCCTTCGCATGCTCGCCGCAGGCCGCCGCGTCGTCGTCGTGCAGTTCCTGAAAGACGGCGAAAGCGGGGAGGCGCGACTGCTCGCCGAGCATTTCGGCGTGCCCGTGTTCGCGGGGAAGGCGTCGGACAAGTTTACCTGGTCGATGACGTCGGAAGAACTTGCCGCGACGTGCGAGCTGCACGATGGGAACCTTGCTTCCGCGCTCGCCGAGCTCAAGGGCGCGCAGGAGGGGCTGCTCGTGCTCGACGAGGCGCTCGACGCGCTTTCGAAGGGGCTTGTCGACGAGGCGCTCGTGGACCGCGCGCTCGATATGTCCGCGCGCGGCGTCGAAGTAGCGCTCACCGGGCGCGCGCCTTCCCGCAAGATCGTGGAGAAGGCCGACTACATAACCGAGATGCGGTGCGAGAAACACCCCTACGCTCAGGGGATATGTGCAAGGGAAGGGGTGGAGTACTAGATGGATTCCAAGGAGATGGCGCCCGGCGACATCGAGCTGCGCAGCTTTGAGATCATCACCGAAGAGCTCGGCGGCCGCACGTTCCCGCCGCTCGAGGAGCCCGTCGTGAAGCGCGTCATCCACACCACTGCCGACTTCTCGTACGCCGATTCCCTCGTGTTCACCCATGATGCCGCGCACTGTGCGCTCGACGCACTGCGCGCAGGGGCTACGGTGCTCACCGACACGAACATGGCGCTCGCAGGCATAAGCAAGCCCGCGCTCGCGAAGATCGGCTGCAAGGCCGTGTGCTACATGGCTGACCCTGATGTCGCCGCGGCTGCGCGCGCCACGGGCACGACTCGCGCCGTTGCGAGCATGGACAAAGCTTGCGGCATCGAGGGTCCGCTCATCGTGGCCGTCGGTAACGCTCCCACAGCACTTCTGCGCCTCGCCGAGCTCATGGACGCGGGTAAGATCGCGCCTGCGCTCGTCGTTGGGGTGCCGGTCGGGTTTGTGAACGTGGTCGAGGCGAAAGAGGAGCTACTCGCGCGACGCGTGCCGGCCATCGTCGCGAGGGGTCGCAAGGGCGGCTCGACCGTGGCGGCCGCCATTATGAACGCGCTGCTCTACCAGATCACGCGCCCAGGCGGCCCGAAGTGACGGCGCCCGCATCCGCGCCGGCGCTGCGCATCTTCGCCGGCACCACCGAGGGCCGCCTTCTGTGCGAATGGGCGAGCGGGTCGGGCATCCCCGCCCGTGCCTACGCGGCAACCGAGTACGGAGGCGAGCTTTTGGGCGAACTTCCGGGCATCGAGGTGCATGCGGGCAGGCTCGACGAGGCCGACATGGAGCGCGAGCTTTCCGGCGCGCGCATCGTCGTCGACGCCACGCACCCCTTCGCTACGCTCGCAAGCGGCAACATCCGGGCCGCTTCGCTCGCCGTGGGTGTACGATGCCTGCGCCTTGCGCGCCCGGTCGAGGCGCTGCCCAAAGGCGTCGTATCGGTCGCGTCGATCGCCTGCGCGGCGCGCTTTCTCTCCGAGAACCCGGGTCGCGCGCTTCTCACGACGGGGAGCAAGGAGCTTGCTCCCTACACGCGCGTCGCCGATTTCTCGGAGCGCTTCTTCGTGCGTGTGCTCCCGCTGCCCGGTGCTATAACGAAGTGCATCGACGCGGGGTTTTCGCCGTCGCACGTCATCGGCATGCAGGGGCCCTTCACCCGCGAGCTCAACGAGGCGATGCTTCGGCAGGTGGGCGCCCAGTGGCTTGTGACCAAGGACTCGGGAACCGTAGGCGGCACGGCCGAGAAGATCGCCTCCGCGCGCGACGTGGGAGCGCGCTGTATCGTGGTCGCCCGTCCCGCCGAGGGAGGCGGGGCCCTTTCGCTT
>CAVKNR010000301.1:0-7803 GCA_963657575.1 Sodaliphilus sp. | reverse complement strand
CGAATTCTAACGATTGTCGCAACTTTATGGATTTCCGAAAAGGTCTTCTGTGGGATATGAATACACAGGAATCGTTTACGAGAGTCGGGGCGAGATGCTGGTCGTCAGGAGGCGCCGCTGAGTCGAGCTTGTGCTCGTGTTCATCTGAATAATGAATTTGCTACACCTAATTAAACAATTCTCACAGGGACAATCCTGCCTTCCTGAACTCCACCGGGCTCATGTAGCTCAGCGTCGAATGGATCCTCTCCTCGTTGCACCATCTCACATACGAGTTGAGCTCGCGGCGGAGCTGGTCGAGGCTGGTGAATGCCCGCCGGTAGATGAGCTCCCTCTTCAGGATCTTGTTGGTGGACTTGAATCTGAATCTGCCCCAGATCCGTTGACAAGTCGATTTCCGTTTCGGCATCATCGCCGAAAGCGGGGAAAGGGGGCACGATGGGAACGCCATCGCCCAAGTACACGGCCGAGTTCAAACAGAAGGCCGTGGAGCCGTACAGGAAATCAGGCACCACGTACGCCGAGGTGGCGCGCGGGCTGGGCTGCGACGCGGGCAGCCTCGGATTGGGTGAAGAAGGCCGACGCCGCCGACGCGGCGCCCGACGGTAACCCGTTCCAGATGGCCGAGGACCTGCGCAGGCTGAAGCGCGAGAACGAGATACTTTTAAAAGCGAGCGCCTTCTTCGCCAGCAGGCAGCTGTGGGGGCCTCGGCGAAGAAGGCCAAGTTCGAGTTCATCTTCCTCAACGGGGGCAGCTGGCCGGTGTCGGAGATGTGCGCGGCGCTGAAGGCGACGCGCCAGGGCTACTACGCGTGGAGATCGCGGCCGCCGAGCGCGCATGTGCCAAGCGGCCCTCGGGAGAGAAGCGGGCGTCGAAGCGAGAATCAGCTGCCGACCTGGTGAAGCGCAGGTTCGAGGCCGACGGCCCCGACATGGCGTGGTTCGCCGACATCACCTACGTGAAGACCCGCCAGGGCTGGCTGTACTTGGCGCTCGTGATGGACATATGGCCGCGGCGCATAGTGGGTTGGTCGATGGCCCCCCCCAACATCACGGCCGAGCTGGCCGACGAGGCCCTGAAAATGGCGCTGGCCAGGCGAAATCCGCCCGAAGACTGCGTCCATCACAGCGATCACGGCTCGCAATACGTGTCGCTGCTCCTGTCCAAAACCATGCGGGAGAACGGCATCCGGCCGTCGATGGGGTCGATCTTGCCGCCGTGGGACAACGCGGCCATGGAGTCGCTCATGGGCATCGTGAAGTCGGAATACGTGCACGCCCAGACGTACGCCATCCGCGAGGAGGCGGCGCTGGACCTGTTCGAGTACATCGAGGTCGTCTACAACGGGGCGAGGACACATTCGGCGCTGGGCTATCTCAGCCCCGCCGAGTTCGAAGAGGCCAACTGGCCCAAGGAAAACAGCCGCTCGAAGGCGGCGTAAGGGGTGCCAACGGAATCGGGGTAGATTCACTTTTGCGGAGATTCGCGATCTCGCGGTCCTTGTTGGTCTTGGGGCTTCCGTTGCGGGGGAAGGCGTTGTCGCCCATCTCTTTGTACTCGCAGGGCCACCTCCTGAGCGTTGAGTCTTCGATGCCGGGCTCCTCGGAAAGCTCCCGCACCGTCACCTCGTCGGAAAGGAGCAACTTCACTGCCGAGATTTTTGATTGCCTGTTGTGGCGTTTTCTCTTTTGGGTCGTTTCGAACACCTCTCGCCCTTAACTTGGTGTCCAATTTATCTCACCCGCTCCATTTTCCCGGCACCTAGTCGGAACGGATTTTTGTCAGCATTCCCTCGCAACGTTTCTCGTTGTCTTGGTTATAGTTGTGAAATTCGCCAAGAGAGATTAACATGCATAATGAGAAGCGCTGCCTATCTCTTGCCGAATATGCGAGGTCGCGAGTTCGTTATTATCCTTGCCTTAACACCAATCATGAAGGCAAGTTTAGGCTTTACCCATCTGGTTTAAGGGATCGTCAAAGAATGGAAACGCTAAATCTAATCCTTGGGATAGTTGCCTCGGTCGCGTCGATTATCGCTGCCGTCATATCCTTCTCCGTCAAGTCAGAGGTCAAGAAGATGCGAGATTCTTTTCGGGGCAACACTATGAGCGCCTCCGGTACGGGCAACAGCCAAGTCATGGGCTCGGGTAACAAGGCGAACGTGCATGCAAATTGGTAACTCTCGTTCAACCGAGCTTTCTTTGTTGGGAGTTGGAACAGGCCAAATCGTGGGTGACAACAACACCCAGAACATTAAGGTGCTGCTTGAAGGCAGGGAGGGGCTCACTCACAGCGTGGTGCATGACCTGCTCGCTCTTGTCTACAATGGACCGTTGCGCGCTGACTCGGAGCTCTCACTCGATACCCCCATCGGCATGAATGAAAAATTGCGTTTCAACAACGCAAGCAAATACATGAATGTCATACGCAACCATTCAAGCGATTACGCCATGGTTCGCGATGCCATGAGGGAATTCCCCGACAGCGAGAAAATAATCAAGAAGCTCGGTGACTTATTCTACGATGTCGCCGATTACGACGATGACGGCGAGCTCGTTGTCGGTGATGGGGATGCGCAACTCGATACTATAAGGGAGCGTCTCGTGGACGCTCTCGTGCATGATATGGATTACGATGCTCATGCCCATTCGATGGAGGACGTCGAGAGCTTTTGCATTGCGCTTGTGGCATGTGGGGTCTCGCGGTGCATCGTCTTGGTGAAGCCTGAACGGGAAGAGGGATAGGGAGTCGTGCTGCTCATCGATAGGAACAACGACCCAGTGAAGACGGTGTACTACATCGCCGCTTTGGCACACTCGAGGATTTCCAATGCAGGTGAAATTGGGTCGGCCGACTTATACAGATGGGTCTGCGACTCCGCACGATGCGGCGTGGTCCCCTATGAGTTCTTTCTTATGGCCATCGATTTCTTGTTCCTCGTTGCAGGCGTGGAGGCTACAGAGGGAGGGAAGCTCCGTGTTCATAGGGTCGGTTAGACTTCGGAATTCGATAACAGGTCGTGTCATGCGTGAGGTCGTATTCCACAAAGGGGCAAACCTTATCGTCGATGCCTTTTTGAATCAGACAGACACAACAAGGTCGGCAAGACGACGTTCCTCAAGCTCATAGATGTGCTGCTCGGTGCAAACGGTAAAGACCGCCTCTACAAGGACGATGAGACGAATAGCGTCAACGAAGAGCTGCGCGACATCATCGAGGAGAAGCGTGTTGTGGGCGAAATGACCCTCGTGAACTCGTTCGAGAGGTCCTCAAACCATAACGTCGAGCTCAAGGTGGAGCTGTTTCCGAGAGGTCGGTATTTCTTCGATGGCGAGAAGGTCAATGCGACCAAATACAGGGAGCTATTGGGTGAGGCCCTGTTCGCAGTTAGCTCTAGCAAGCCCACGTTTCGCCAGCTCATCAAATCCTTCGTACGTGTTTCCCTAAGTGGAGACGACTATTCATTCCTCAGAACGTTGACTAGCGCCTCTATCGCCGATTATAGGGCTGTCTACAATTACCTTTTCGACATTTCGGACTCTGAGCTTGATGCTAGGTTGGCGGAGCTTAACAGGGAGCTGAACAAGCTCAAGGAGTCTGCCAAGCAGTACAGGCGCCTTGCCGGCATCGAGGACGAGGAGCAGCTTGCCCAAGTTGGCGTGGCGCTGGAGCGCGAGTGCCAACGCGTGGAGTCCCGGCTCGATGACGTGCTTGACGCCGATGAGTTCAAGACTAACAGGGAGGCAATCGAGGAAGCAAGGAGCCAGTATGCCAAACTGTGCTCCGATTTGGCCGAGATTGAGTTCAGGATGGGGCGCAACGCCGAGTCGATCGAGCGCGCTAGGAAGGAAGTTGCAAAGCGGGCCGACCTGTCGCTTTCGCGTAGCTTCTACGACGAGGTCTGCTCTCTCATTCCCTCAGTAAACAAGACGTTCGAGGACATGGTCGAATTCAACCGTGCGCTTTGCGAGAGCGAGATAACGTACTTTCAAGAGGTCGGGGCCGAACTCGAGTCAGAAAGGGCGGACATCCAGGCCAAGCTCGCATCTTTCTCGGTTGAGAACTCGCGCTATCTCTCGCTCCTTGATGGTGAGGCGATGAGCGAGTACGAGGCTCTTCTCGGAGAGTGCATGCGTCTGCGCCAGGAGATGGGCAGAAACACCGAGGTTCTCAGCACGTTGCAAGGCTATGACGAACGTATAAAGACATTGGAAAGTCAAATCGCAAGCCTCTCCGATGGTGGGGAGGAACGGGAGTCCTCGATTTCGAGCCATCAGGATATGATGAACTCCTTCAATAGCTACTTTACGCCAATGGCAAATGCCGTTAACGGGGAGAGGCCCATATTGACTTACTCGACCGCTACGAACAAGTTTCCGGTGGCCATAACTGACCTAAACGGATCAAGCACCGGCACGCGCAAGTCCCTTTTGGCGGTCTACGACCTTTCGTATCAAGAGTTCGCAATCGCCAACAAGATTGAGGTGCCTCGTTTCGTGGTTCAAGACGTCGTCGAGAACGTCGAAGGTGAAGACCTGAAGAAAATCGTCGACAAGGCAAATGACATTGACTGCCAGTTCATTGTTGCCGTGCTCAAGGAGAAGCTCGACTCCTCGCGGATACCCCAGGAAGCGCAGGACACAATGTGCATCCTCGAACTGTCGAAGCAGGACAAACTGTTCCAGGGCCCAACGGTCGAAGCTAATGAGCGGGGTCATGGTTCGTAATGAGCGGTGGCGCGGCGGGCAGGCTAAAACAGATGTGAGCGTCAAAACTAGCGAGTCTTAAGAACCTGGCCCCGTCGCCTCAAGATTGTTCGCGTAACCAATCGATTTGGAGGTGCGGCGATGGACGGTGCGCAGCGAAGGGGCATGTGGGCCGGGCGCACAGGGCGCTTCCTTTCCGCTGACATGGCCATCAAGGAATGGTGCATGCTGAACAAGGTGTCGGAATCGAACCTGTACAGGTGATGGCGCGCTTCCGCGAGGAAGAGCCCGGCAGGCCCCCGCAGATTCAGCAAGTGTCGACGCTTATTTTGCTACACGCAGTCTTCTTCAAACTTCGCCTTGAAATTGGGGAATTGGTCGCGTCTGTAAGTCGTCAGTTTGAGCATGGGCTACGCTTCCGGTTTTGCTTTTACGGCCTGGATAATCGAGAGCACTGTGGAGAATCATCCCATTGGGAATCTGTCCCAATGGGATGATTTGCTATCCGATTTAGAGGCAACTTTTTGGAGTTGGTTCATCGCCAATGGGGTTTTCTGCGGTGCTTGAATTGCGGTGTTGGGATTAGGGCAAAAGACTCTTGGCTCCGGGGAGGCTCGTCGCCCGATAATTCAAGTTGCTGTCGAAGTAGGGCTTACTTTGGCAGCGCTGGCAATAAGGGCGGCTCTGCTAGTCTCAGGAAACCGCGGCATTCGGCAGGCTTGCCGAATGCCGCGGGCAGTAGCGGGCAGGCACTTACCTCCCGCCGCTTGCTCGATAGTACTGCCTTGGGTCGTGCTGGTTTGATCCGACTCATTCGAGAAGCCCTTTTTCGGTAAGGCGCTTCAGGGTCTCCGTCGCCTTCATCTTCCCGACCCCCGTTTGTTCCATGAGCTCTTTTTTTGCCATGCGACCCGAGTCGTGTGCAATCTGCATGGCGACCTTCTCGGTTTCGCTGAATTTTTCGAGGGGACCGGGGGAGGCGGCATCTGTCGAGCTGATAGCTGCAGCGTCACTCGTCTGTGCCCCGGGACGCTCGAAGCGTATCACGGTTGAGTTGACGTTCTGCCGGTGGCTGAATGCCACGCCAGCGGCGTCGCACGCCCCCTTGATGCGCGGCATGCCGGTGCCGTACTGCTCGATCATGCCCGAGCGGAAGAGCACTTGCGCGATGTTCGGGTTGCGCTGCTTGAAGTCGCCGCCCGATGGATTTGCTACACTTTGTTAGACAGTTCGGAGAGGGACTGAGAAACCGCTCGAGAAAGGCCCGGCAATGGCGGACCCCAACCATCCCAGGAAGTTCTCGGAGGAGTTCAGGCGGCAGATCGTGCAGCTCTACCTCGCAGGCAAGCCCAGGCGCGAGCTGATGGCGGAGTACGACCCGGGAAGCTCTACGCTCTCCCGCTGGATCAAATGCTACGGCGAGGCTGGCGTCACCACCGAGGCCGCGGCCAGGACCCCCGAGGAAGAGCGCCTGCTCGAGCTCGAGCGCGAGAACAGGAGGCTGCGCATGGAGGTGGACGTTTTAAAACAAGCGGCGTTGATATTCGCTCGAAAGTAGCCGCTATCAGCGCCAACTCCGGAAAACACCCCGTCTCGGCCATGTGCGGCGTGCTCGGCGTGCCTCGATCCACGTACTATTGGGCAATCTCGCATCCCGAGCCCGAGCGCGCGGACGACCCCATAGCCGGCGATGTCGTCCGGATCTACGAGGACAACCGCCGGAAATACGGCGCGCCCAAGATAAAGCGCGCGCTGGCGAGGGAGGGCATCGTGGCCTCCAGGCGCCGGATAAAGCGGATAATGAACCAAAAGGCCTGTTCAGCGCCTACACCTGCAAGAAGTGCAAACCCCGTGCCGCCAAGGCGAGCGAGGCGGAGGCGCCCAACGTCCTCGACCGCGAGTTCGACGGCCACCCGCCCCATACCCACATCGTGAGCGATCTCACCTACGTGCGCGTAGGCAGCAAATGGAACTACGTTTGCCTGCTCGTAGACCTGCACAACCGCGAGATCGTGGGGCACGCGGCAAGCGGCAGGAGGGACGCGCGGCTGGTGAAGACCGCCTTCGCCACGCTGGGGTTCCCGCTGACGGACATCGACGTGTTCCACACGGATCGCGGCAGCGAGTTCGCGAACTCCGACATCGACGACCTGCTGGAGGCGTTCGATATCCGGAGGTCCCTCTCCCGCAAGGCAACCCGTACGACAACGCGGTCATCGAGTCCACCAACAGGATCCTGGAGAAGGAGCTCATCTATCGGCGGGCGTTCTCCGACCTTGGCCAGCTCCGCCGCGAGCTCAGCTCATACGTTCGGTGGTATAACGAGGAGAGGATGCATTCGACGCTGGGCTGCATGAGCCCAGTGGAGTTCAGGAATGCAGGATTGTCCCTGTGAAAATTGTTTAACTAGCTGTTGCAAATCCAGGAGGAAGGAGCCCGCGAGCGAGGAGGCGCTCGAGCAGTGGTGCGCCCGCCTCGAGATGGAGGCGGAGATCTTAAAACGAATGGTCGCCTCGTCGACGGCCCCTCGGCAGCAGGCGGAAGCACGAGGCAGTGAAGTCGCTGAGGCGGGAATATCCGCTCTCCACGCTCCTGGAGCTCATCGGGATGGCGCGTTCCACCTATTACTACCACGAGGCTAACCCTCCCTCGGACAGGCAGGCGGCCGAGCGGCCGACCATAGTGGAGATATGCGAGAAATCCCAGTTCAGATACGGATATCGACGTGTTGCCAACACGTTGCGCAAAGCGACCGGCATCCGCATCGCCGACAAGACGGTGCTCAAGGTCATGCGCGAGGAGGGGCTGCTGTGCCGGACCCGCAGACGCAGGAAATACCGCTCCTACATGGGCCAGGTCGGCAAGTCCTCCCCGAACCTGCTGGCCCGCGACTTCGAGGCGGAGGGCCCGATGACCAAGCTGGTGACCGATGTCACCGAATTCAAGGTGGGCGGCACTAAGCTCTGCCTTTCGCCCGTGGTGGACCTTTACAACGACGAGGTCGTCGCCTACTCGATATCCAGGTCCCCGAACATGAAGATGGTCCTCGAGATGTTGGCGGGCCTCGAGGGCAGGCTCGATGGCGAAGGCGCCCCG
>CAVKNR010000300.1:0-8749 GCA_963657575.1 Sodaliphilus sp. | reverse complement strand
TATTTCTTGACGTCGTCGGCGCTGATGCCGAGCTGCTTGCAGACGAGCATCGTCGCCTCATCCAGTTCGTCGCCCTTGAGGGCCAGCGCGTCGCCCCCGGCGATCTCGGACATGGGGACGACCTGGGGAGCTTTCTCAAGGAACGCCTTGAAGCCGTCGGGGCTCTTGAGGGCGTACTCCTTGGCCCACCCTCTCTGTGCCGGGGTGATCTTCCCGCTCTTGAGGGCCAGCTCCACGGCCTCCTCGGCGTCGCGGTCGGCGAGCTTCTCCTCGAGGGCCTTGACGCGCCCGTCGACGCCGCCCTTGAGGGCCATGATGGAAGCGGCGACGTCAGCGGTCGAGGCTCCGGCTTTGAGGCCCAGGAGCTCACAGACGGACTTGTTCGCGACGATGCCGTCGTCCTGGTCTTCGGGCTTGCCGCCCTCTCCGGGCTTCTTGCCGGGAGCCTTTCCGCCCTCCGCCGCCTCCTTGAGTGCCTTGTTCTCCTCGACACAAGCCGAGAGCGCCGTGAGGATCTGCTCCTCGTCCGCGTCTTCGCCCAGGCCGAGCGCTGCCGCGAGCTTCTTGATGAGTTCGTTCATGTTGGTTTCTCCTCCTTGAAATGTGGATGAATTGACAATCGGGGTCATGCCCGCGATCGCTGGGGTGTTGGTGAGGGCGAGGGAGTGGAGGCCCGTCGCCTTGTTGTCCGACTTGCGGACGGTGATGACCGGGGAGAGGTAGCGGTATTCCTTGTTCTCAAGGTACTGCTTCGCGGGAATTGTCCACTCGACCCGGGCCTTGATGTGCCCATCTTCGGCAAACAATTCCTTGACCCACCCGGCGGCGGGGGCTCGTTCTCCCGTGAGTGTCTGGTGCTCATAGTCGACAACAAGGTCGACGCCTCGCTGCGCGATCTGTTCCTTCATCGCCGCGAGGCTCTCCTCGTCGACGTCGAACTCTCCCTTCTGACTCACGACATGACCGAAGGGCAGGACGGAGATGACCTCCGGCGCTCCTCCGACATCCACTTCGCCCCCTTTTAGGGTGAGAAAGTCGTTCATTTTCTGGTGTCTCCTTTGGTGTGGTGCTCACAATCGTCTATAACGCCGTTATCTCGCGTTATAACGGCGCCTTCCTGGTAGGCCCCGGGAATTTCACCCCCGTCCCGTTCGCCCCTTCCTGGGGCCTCTACGGGGCTATAAAGAGGGGTTCTCTTTTTCTCGCTTTTGGTACGCCTTCACGAGTGCCTCGGGGTAGTCCTTGAGATCCGGCGTGAAGCGTACCTTCGCGGGGTTGGTGGAGAAGTGCGGGTCGGGCATGACCCCGCCCGGCGCTGATTGCTCCACTTTGAGCCCCCGGGCTTCGACCTGCCGCTTTGATAGGGTCTTGACGGTGCAGCGGCACCGGAACCCGTTCGGGGGGAACCAGGAGTCCCACACGGCGCTGTCCGCCGGGAATACCCTGCCGTCCATCGCGAGGTGGCTCGGTCGTGTGTGGGCGTCGTTGACGGCGTCATACTGCCAATAGGGGCGGAGCTTCATGACGCCCGGGTCTGTCATTTGCTCATAGTGGCCCACGTTGTAGGCCGTTTGGATGTTGGTGCGGAAGATGAGGTCGGCTTGCAGCGGGTCGAGTCCCTCATACCCTTCGGAGGTGAGGAACTCGTTCATCCGGGAGCGGAACTCCGAGAGGGTGTTCCCGTCTTCCAGGGCCGCGAGGATCTCATCGTAGAACCGCTTGAGGATCTGGGCCTTCGTGTATCCGCCGACGGTGAAGGCAAGCCCCCGGTATTTCTCCGCGATACGGTAGAACACGGAGGCGGACACGGGGACGCGCTCCTTGAAATACTTGACGGCCTCCTCGAAGGTCATGTCCTTCCGGTTGAATACGGCCTCAATCTCGTCCATCTTCGAGCGACCTCCCCTCGAGGTCTGCGTAGAGCATGACCTTTTGAAGCAGCTCCTCCACGTCGGAGATGTCCATCTCGCCGAACAGGGAGGCGACGGCCTTCTCGTCTTCCATCATGTCGCGGAGCTCCTCAAGGCTCTCGGCTTTCTCAATAATCTTGAGAACAGGGCCGAACGCCTTCTTGAACGCTCCGGCGCTTTTTTTGGTGGCTGCTGCCGCAAGTTGGTCGATGCGTTCCTGCGTCCCGTGGCCCGCTGCGCCCCCGGCCTTGAGCGCGATCGGCGTCTCCGGCGCGGTTGCTTTGAAGGAGAAGGGGCCGATCCCTGCGCCCTGTGCCTGGGTTGCCGGTGTGGCGATCTCCTCGTCTCCCTCCGGTTTCGGGATGGAGAACTTCTTGTAGATGTAGGAGGTCGGAACCTTGAGACCGGCCTCCCGGATGAGCGTCCCGATCACGGTCGCCGTCTGGGTGAGGTCTTCCGACTCCTCGGCGTCGAACCGTAGATAGGGGATGCGCTTGTCCTCCCCGAAGTTATAGAGCACCAGGGGGCGGATGAGGTCGCGCCGGAGCGTGGCCGCGAGTGCCTTGCAGTCTGCGACGGTGAGGTCATGTCGGACGTCGTTGTGCGTCTTGCTTTGTGCGTAGCTGCCGCCCCCGGAGTCCGAGGTCAAAGTCTGACCGAGGATCGCCTTCGAGACCTGCTCGTCACAATAACGGGCGAGCCGTTCATAGAGGTCGGTCGAGCTGGTCTTTTCGGTGTTGACGAACTCGATCGTCGTGCCGTCCGGGAATATGCCCGCCGCGTCGGCTCCGATAGCGACGAGCGCTTGCATGAGTGCCCGCTTGTCCTCCTCGCTTGCGCCCGGCTGATACTTGCCCAGCCGGAGCGGCATCCCGAACACTTCACAGAACGCGACCCAGTCCTTGAGGGTGTAGTTCTTGAATAGGTACATCCAGGAGACCACACGAAGAACGCCAGCTCGCGAAGGGTGGCCGCTGCGGGCTTTGTACTTGTGTACTATGAACTTGTTCTTAGGAAGAAGGATTCCCTCCGGCGCGTCCTGCGTCCGAACCTTGAAGGAGTCGTCGACGGTGTCCCAGAAGAACCGCTTTTGATGCCGCGAGCGAATGTCCCCGACAACGACGTGCCCTTCGTCATAGCTCCACATAATTTCAGAGACCGCGAAGCCCTTGCCGATTGCGTCCAGGAGGTCGAGCATGACATCCTCAAACCCCTCGATCCCGCCGATCTGCGCTTCTACGAACTCGGCGATCTCCTTGTCTCTCGGGTCGTCCGAGTCGAACGGGATGACCTCGTAGTCGAGGCCCGTGACTGCGTTCTTTCTCGTTTGGAGCTGGGAAAAGAGGTGCGGGTCTTTCTCCTCCATCTCCTCAAAAAGCTCGGCTTGCCGGAGCACATCTCCCGCGTCGGCCTCCTTGAAGATCTCTGCCAGACGGACGGGGGTGAGCCCGTCCGAGGGGTACTCGCTGTACTTGTCCGTCGCCTGGGAGACCGCGACCTCTCGCGTCTCCGGCCTCGGTGTCTGCGTAGACCTCAAGAGCCGCCGCCACGGGAACCACTTATTTTTGCTTTGGTCGGCCAAACCGTCCCACCTCCTTTTAGTAGGCCCCGCGTCGGAACTTGATCGCACGGCCTAAAACTGATTTGTAATCCGGTCGACGCCCGACCTTGACCGAGAGGGCCAGGGCGACGGCCATTTGCAGGGCGTCGGGGGCGTCGTCATTCTTTCCCATAGGGTACTTGAGCATCTGGTCAAGGAGCGCCTTGTGCCGCTTCGAGAACTTGAGGTAGCCGTTCTTGACGAAGGGCTGCAAGGACTGGATGCGGGCGTCCTTGTTCTGGACGCTGTTGATCTCCTCGATAGGAAGGTACTCGCCGATCTCGGCGGACTTCTGCCGCATGATCTCGGCAAAATAATATTGGAACTGAACCGTCTCGACGCCGAACTTGTAGAGGGGCTTCTTGTATTCACGCTTGAGCCGACGAGACGCCTCGATCGCGTCCTCAATAATCTTGTCCGGCTTCCGCTTGGCGATGTCAGCGATGACGACGTACATGTAGCCCGTCGAGGTGTCCTTTGCTATGCCGATGATCGCCGAGGTGTCGCTCTTTCGGTTCTTTCCGAGGGAGGGGTCATTCGCCGCCACAAAGAGGAACTTCGGGTCGGAGAAGTCCGGGGGGAGCTGCCCGTCGTCGTAGAAGTCGAACCACTCCTCGGCGAACGCGCAATTCTCCGGGTCTATGGGTTCGTTCTGGATCTCCGACGAGAAGCTCGCCTCGCCCTCGGATACCCTCATAACCATGAGGGCATAGTAGGGGAGCTTTTCTTCCCAGAGGACGGCGGTGCCTTCCAGCATTTCGGCCTCGTTGGCCTTGAAGAAGTCCTCGGCGTCCTCCTTGTGCTTCGGGTTTTCGAGGTCGGTGAAGATCCGCTCCCAGGCGTCCCACAAGGCCGTGTTCGTCGCGAACGAGATGACGCCCTTGTAGCGGACGGCCTCATACTCGGGGTTCTTGGCGACGTTGGCGAGGAGGGCGTCATAGTGGAGCAGCGTCCCGATGTAGACGATGTCCGTGTAGGTGTCGCCCGCCTTCGAGACCGCCTTGTAGAACCAGTCCCGGAGCTTCTTCCGCTGCTCCGGGGTGTTGACGTTCTCGTCGTTCTCAAGGTCGTCGCAAAGAATGAGGTCGGGTCTCCATTGTTTGTGCCGTCTGCCTCGGATCTTCTTCCCAGCGCCCAGGGCCTCGATCTTCACCCCGTTCGATAGGAGGATGACCGACGCCTTCCAGACGCGCCCCTCAAGCTCTCCGAAGTCTTCACGGAGCGCTGCGTTCTCCTCGAGCTCGGTCTTGATGTCGGAGAGGAAGCCCTCCGCCTGTTCCGAGCTGTCCGAGAGGATGATCTCGTAGTGCTTGTAGGCGTACACCGCCGAGTGTATGGAGTCCTTGAAGGTGAAGTTCGTCGACTTGGCATGTCCACGCGGGGCCTCGACTGCCCTCCGGCATCCGTTGGCCCGGCTGATTTGCTTCGCGTCTGTGCTGGGGTTCATGCCCTTCATAACGCCCTCCCGGAAGATCCGGTCGAGCTCCTCGTGGAAGGGAGGCGAGGGTCTGACGAAGTAGTGCGGGAGGTAGGCCCGGCCAAAATAGCCCAGGTCGAACGCTCCGAGCTTCCGGCGTAGACCCTGGGGGCCCGTGAGATCGGCCCCGTCCTGGTACTCCTTGAGGAGCTGCGCCCGGAGCTCGGGGAAGTTGTCCCCCTTCTGGACGTACTGCTCAAACAGTTCCTTTTGATACTCGCGGCTCGCGACGGCCTCCCGGTCTTCCGGCTCCTCGAGTCTCTCGAGGTAGTCCTTGAGGTCAATCTTCGCCATCGTCGAGCACCTTCTCCCTTGCCCTCGAGAGGACGTCGTGCAGCTCCCCGGCGAGTTCCGGGTGCTGCTTGATTGCTGCCATGAGCTCGGCCTCGAGCTGGTCGAAGGCAAGCTCGGCCTTCTTCTTCATGTCCTGCCGGACGCGCTTCTCATAGGTTGCGTTCCGGGCGAGGCTTGCGATGAGACGCCCCGCCTTGTCGAGAGGCATCTCGGCGAAGTCGTCTTCCGCCGTGCTGACTCGCTGCATGAGGCCGTCCATGAGAACCATCGAAGCGGCCTTCGTGTAGTCGAGGTCGGGGTGGGCCTCGACGGCCTGGGCGATCGCTTGCGTCCGCTGCAAGGTCTCGGCGACGCGCTGCGCCGCCTGTGTGCTGCGGATCGCATAGCGCCCGATCGCCGACTTGCTGATCTCGTAGCCCTCCGCCTTGAGCCACGCGGAGAGGTCTTCGTAGGTGTTGGCCGTGTCCGCGAGCCGGACGTCGAGCTCCGTCTTGATGTCGTCCGGGAGCTTGTCGATCGTCGAGCTGATCCGCGTCCTCCGGCGTTCGCCCTTAGACATCTACGCCGGGGTCTTCCCTCGTGCCTTCCACGAGGTCGACGCCCGCCTTCGTGAGCTGGATGACGGCGTCCCGGCGGTATGCGTTGTAGGCCGTCGCCCTCTTGTCCGTGAACTCGATGTAGCCGCCGTCCTCCAAATAGGAGAGCTGCTTCGAGATGTCCGGGACGGTGATGAGGTTGTCGGCGAGAAGCGCGTTCGTCACCTGCCGCACGAGCAGCGAGTTCTGGTTGCCTTTCGCCAGGGCCCGGACGATGTAGCCCCGGATCGCCTTGTTCTGCCGGATCTCCTGCTCCGTCATGTCGTCAAAAAAAGCCATGGTCTTTTATCCCTCCTTTGCTGGGCTCCTGTATAGGAGCTTGTCGAGCTTCTGGTCGATGTTGTTCGAGACCCGGATGAAGTCCTCCCGGGTCGTGTAGATGAGGGGGAGGTCGGCTTTGAGGTCGCCGAGCTCCCCTCGAACGGCGGCGATGTCCTCGGCGTTCTTCTTGTCCGCCGCCTCGAGCTTCGTGATCGCCGACTTCATCTCGCCGATCGCGTTCTTGACTCCCCAGGAGGCGACGCCGATGATCGCCGTGATGACCGTCTGAAAGACGAACATCGCAATCGTTGCTCCGTCCATGTGTTCCCCTCCTTACCGTCGGGAGACCTCGATCTCCGCGCTGTCAGCGATGACGTCGTCAAGCAGTCCCCCGGACAGGGTGAGATAGGGGTCTTTGTTCTTGATGTTAAGGACAGCGTCCTCGATGACGGCGGTGAGGTACTTGTCGAAGCTGCCCAGGTTGTCGGTGATGACCTGCTGCGCCTCGGGTGCGATCGCCGCCTTCACCTCGTCAAAGACCTGCTTGCCCAGGGCGAGCAGCTCCTCACGGCTTGCCGTGCCGTTCTTGACCGCGTCGCGGAGCGCCTTCGCGGTGGTCTGCTCCATCGCGCCGACGGAGACCGTCGCAAGGTTGACCACGTCGTCAAGGGCGTCCTCGAGCACCTTCCGGCCCGCCTCGTCCTTGATCTGCGCTGTCTGCTCCTTGAGCTTGGCCGCGCCCAGCCGGATATAGTAGACCCCGTAGGCCCCGGCGAGGGCGATGATCGCGAGGACGACGTTGACGAGAGCGTCGCTCGCTGCGCTGGTGATGAGTTCCATGTTCATGTGTGTTTTTGCCTCCTTCTCTAAGCATAAAAAATAAGACTACAAGCACAGCTTGTAGTCTTATTTTAGGGTCGTTTTATGGAATTTGATATACGAAGCGCTTCTAAGAATTACAAGGCCCCTCGTCCTCGTATTCGTCCCCGGGGTCTTCCAGGTAGTCGAAGATCCCGATCTGCCCTTCCGCTTGCCCGGGGCCGCAAATGCGCCGAACCCATCTCTCGGTGACGCCGTACTTCCGGGCGAGTTCCTGGTGGTTGTAGCCGGTGAACTCTTTCTTGATGCGGGCGTCGCGGACGGGGCGGGTGAGGCTCTCGGGCTTCGGGATATAGATCGTAGTGCCTCCGACGATCTCGGCCAGCTTGTAGAAGTTATCCGTCCCGATTGCCTCGGCGATCATCCGATAGAGACCTTCGGAAATCATGTCCAGGGTCAAGTCCTTTACGAGCTCATCCATGTCCTGCGCCCTCCTTTCCGGTTACATTCTGCCGATGATCGCCAGGATCTCGCCGACCATGATCGGCTGATCGAAGCGAGCCTTCCACACGTCGGGGGAGTTGATGATCCCGCGTTGCACCAGGATCTCGAAGCCCTCCTTCTGCCAATCGGGCGTTCCCTCCGGGTAGCCGTCGTTCTCGGGCTCTGCGGGTGCTTGCGGGGTTTCCTGGGCCATGATCTGGCCGAGCAGCTTCACGATGTTCGCGCCGTATCCCGCGCCAGGAACAGCCCACCCGCGCCCCTGGGGATTGTCCGCCGCGCCCAGCCATTCCACATAGGGCGCGACGCCACGGGCGACCAGGGAGAAGCGAGGATCGACGCACTCGTTCACCAGGGCCTCGGTGGAGGCATACGCCTTGAGGTGCTGGATCTGCGCCCGGACGCCGGTGCGCGGGTCGGGGAAGCTCGCCGCCTGTCCGGTGGCGTTTCCGTTGAGGGCTCCGATCCCGGCGTAGTTGTTTTGAGTCGGGAGGACAATCCCGCCGAACTTAAAATAGCCGGTTTCGTGGAGGCTCTGCGCGAAGGCCACGTCGCCCCGGACGCCCTCGGCCTCTCCCTCCTCGATGAACATCTCCGCGAGCTGTTCAAGAGAGCAGCTCGTGAGCTGCGGGGTGGAGTTCTTGCTCCGACAAAATAGCGCCATCTGCTGGGCCGTGGCCTGGGCCTTGCCCATGATCGCCGTCTTCTCGGTTTCGGTGGAGCTCTCCATCCCGAAGAACTCCGCCAGGATGTCGGCCTCTGCGACGGCCAGCTTGTCCAGGTTGGCGTCCTTGGAGAGCCACTTCGTCGCCTTCGTGTTCGTGTGGAAGCTGTGCTCGATGAGCATGTAGTAGGGCGTCCCGACCGCCCGAGCGCCACGGAGGACGCCGTAGTATTCGCCGCCGGAGCTGTTCTTCCGGGTGGCCGTCCGCCCGGCCTGTGTGGTTCCCATAAGCTCGCCGACCTTCTTCGCCAGCTTGAGGGCCAGGGTGTCGACGTTGTTCTTGTTGTCGTAGGCCCGGTAGACGACGGGGTAGTCGACGCTCTCCGTGCCGCAAGCGTTGGAGTGGAGAGAGATGAAGACGTCGCACCCCTTCGAGGCCGTTCCGCGTTCGTAGACGCCGAGGTCGGTGTCGATGCTCGCCCGCGTGGTGACGACCTGGAAGCCCCGGGCCTCGAGCTGGGCCTTGAGCTTGAGATGCAGCGCCCAAACCATCGCGCTTTCGTAGTAGGTCTTCACGACGGGGCTCTGGTTGTATTTGCTGCCGACATGCCCGGCGTCGAGACAAAT
>CAVKNR010000299.1:0-11191 GCA_963657575.1 Sodaliphilus sp. | reverse complement strand
TGCCGCTGTTGGGCGTGCTCGCCGTGTGCCTGATTGGCCCGTGCAACGGCTCGACCTACATGCGCTACCTGTACCCAGTCATTGCATGCATGCCCTTCGCCATCGGTGCCACGATCACCCGCAGCGACCTCCTCTGGGCCTAACCAAAGATTGGCACATTGGGGTCAGGCTGCTTTGCGCCAAGGGCTTGCATCATCACGACGCCTTCATTTTGGGGTTTATCTTGCAGGCCGGTAGGTATATCATAACGACTGATATTTACAAGTAATAAAACCGCAGGTAAAAGGCTTGCATAAAACGGTTTGGTCCCTAAAAGTCCCTATGGAACAAGGCCTGCTTCCTGAAACGCGTCCGCCACCGTGTTGACGAGCATCATTAAACTAGCGCGGACATAGTGCTTGGCTGACACGCTCGAACCGGAATGGCCCATCAAGACCTCTAGGGTGTCTGGTGCAATCCTGACCTCGTACTGCCAGCTCGTGCGCCATGAGTTGCGGAGATTGCGCAACGGGTGGTACTCGAACCCGAGCCTTTCGGCCTCGCGCTCCCATATCGCCTTCATCCTCGCGGATGTGAGCGGCCCGCCCTTCATATTCTCGATGAAAAGGCAGTGTCCGCCATCGACTCGTTCATCGGCGATTTCCGCGAGACGTTCACCCCATCTGCCGGGAACGACGACATTGCGTCGGCTGCTCTCGGTCTTAACGCGCTCGACGACGCCTTGCCCGCGTACGGCCTCGCGTTCGATTGGGACGACGGCGCAGACCGTCCCGTTGTCGGCCCTGACAAGCTCGACCGACGCAGGGTCGACGGCAGCAGCCTCGCCCGGACGGCATGATCCGAACGCACCGAGCAGGAATACACCCTCCATGCGCGAGCCGTGCAGCAGTTCCGCCATGCGGACAAGCTCCGCCATGTCATACACTCCGGCGTCCATCTTTGCCACATCGCCAGGCATCTCGAGGCCGACGGAGGTCGGGTCGGAATCGGTAAGCTCGAACTTGACGGCGGTGCGGTAGATTCCGGACAGCATGTTAACGGCACGCTGGGCCTGGTTTTTCGTCATGGAGTCTATCCACTCCTGGATGGCGAGCGGCCTGACCGACGAGAGCAAGCAGTCCCCGAACTTAGGCTCGACGTACCTACGCCATGTCGACATGTACATGTTCAGCGTGTTCTCTGCTAAACGCTTCTCGCATGACGGCCAGTACAGTTCGTCAAATACGTAACGCACTGTGTATGTCCTGCGCTCGTCGGTTGAGTGCAGCTCGATCAGCCTGTCTCGCTCCCTGCGAGCCTCCGTAAGCGTGCCGGTGAAGTTTGAGCTGAGTCTCCTGTATCCCTTGCCGTCACGCTTGTCTCCCCAATAGCGTATGCGGTACCTGTTGCGGTCGAGTTTGGCAATCGAACCCTTCTCTGCCCTCATGCGTGGCATAATTTACCTGCCCTCCTGCTGTAAGTGGGTTGGTCCTGTAGGGCGTCGTGCATCTTGGCGGGTGGCGACGCCCTGCTTTCTAATCGTCTGACTCTCCCTCGGACATTTTCGCCTGGTCGCGTGCGTAGTCCAAGAGGCGTCTCTTTCGCTCGACAGTGCAGGCTTCGTAGCTGTCGAGAAGCCACTGTCTGAGATAGTCCTCCTTTCTTTTCGGCGGTGTGCGCCCGGCAAGCTCGTCCAGCGTGCACCCAAGCCTGTCGGCAATCTCCGCCGCACGCTCGAGCGACATCTTTCGCTTTCCGGACTCATAGCTCTGGTACGTGTCGTATTTCATCCCGATTGCATCGCTGAAAGCCTTGCCGTTCGGGTACCCGGCCCTCGCCCTGAGCGCCCGGAGCCTCGTCATCATATTCGTCTCCTCTCGTGTTCGCGAGCCTACTCCGCACTCATCGCACCCTGGAACTCAGCATATTCGGAAACCTTGTCCTTGGCCTCCTGCGTGCACTTGCGGTAGTCGTCGAGCAGTTCGGCCTCATCGTGCGTGAGCGGCGGAGGCGCGAAATGTGAAGGCTTTCTGCCAACAAGCTCGTCTAGGGAGACGTTGAGCGACTCCGCGATCGTGACGGCGCTTTTCAGCGTCGGCGTCTTCGCCCCGCTCATGTAACTGGAGATTAAACCGCTGCTCAGACCGCTAATTCTGCATAGGTCTGCTGGCTTCATTCCTCGAGAGGCGAGGATGTCTGGAAGACCCTTCAAAAGAATCATGGCAACTCCTTACTCCCTATCGAGAGTAATTTTACCCAAAAAGATGTTGACAAAGCTCTCAACGGGGAGCAATATCTGTAATCGAAAGCTCCCAACGGGGAGCAAGCGAGTTCCCAGAAAGGAGGAATGGGATGGACAACGACTTCGCAAGGAAAGTCTCGGAATATATCGCCGAGCACGGAATCACCCAGCAGAAGGTCGCCGACGTACTAGGCATCTGCTGGAACGCGGTCCACTACAAGCTGACCGGCGAAAAGCCGTTCACGCTTCAGGAGGCAATCACGCTCGCCGACTGGATGGACTGCTCACTCGACTGGCTCACCGGGCGCAAACCCGAATAGCCGAAGCGTTTTCCCTCGCGGACTCGACTGAACTCCTCTCTGAAGACTGACCACTTCCTTCACGGGCAATTTTCACCTGCCTCCGACTCCTGGGCGGGCCTTCCCTACATCAGTCGAGTCCGCGCGGGAAACCGCACGCCCGTCCGAATGGACGCGCACCTTGAGTACAGAATATGCGCACCGGAAGGTGTAAGGCCCGAACGGCATCGCGCCGGGAGGGCGGCAAGCCGTGAGTGCCAAAGCCGCGACGCGCGGAAACCACGGCAACACGGGGGCGGGCGATTGCAGCGCCTCCAGACCAGTGGCCGCAACGGCCGATACGACATCGGAAAACCAAGGCAGCCCTGCCACTTGGCTGCCGCGTCGTAAGAAGATGCGTACAGCAGCGTATCGGTCGCCGCGGCCGCTGGTCGAAACGTTCTCGGTGGTGTAACGGTTCTAGCACGGCTGATTCTGATTCAGCCGGTCAGGGTTCGACTCCCTGCCGAGAAGCCATCGCGGGATAGAGTACAGGTAACTCACCGGCCTCATAAGCCGGGCCATGCGGGTTCGATTCCCGCTCCCGCGACCAACACGGGGCAAACCCAGCGGAGATGCAGTGCCTCCGTATTGTTTGCCCCACCATTTGCGTGTAGCTCAGTTGGTAGAGCGCCCGGCCGTTAACCGGGAGGTCGCAGGTTCGAGGCCTGCCGCGCAAGCCACGCCGCCTTGGTTCAAAGGTAGAACACCGGTCTTCCAAATCGGTTATGCGGGTTCGATTCCCGCAGGCGGCTCCACTGTCGCGTAGCTCAACGGTAGAGCACCCTGTTGATAACGGGGAGGTCGTAGGGTCAGCACCTACCGCGACAACCATTTCGGAGCATTGGCGCAGTAGCTACCGCAGCGGGTTGCTAACCCGTAGACCTCATACGAGGCCCGTAGGTGCAAGTCCTACATGCTCCGCCAACGGAGGGTTGGCAGAGAGGCTTATTGCAGCTGTCTAGAAAACAGCCGGTCGTTGATAGCGATCCGTGGGTTCGACCCCCACACCCTCCTCCACACTGCCGCAGTATTCCCCTAAAGACGGGGGCCTGACTGTAAATCAGGTGCCTATTGGCTGGCTGGGAGCGTTACCTAGATGCGGCACCATTTTCGTCGTCATAGCTCAATGGGATAGAGCGGCGGTTTCCTAAACCGCGTGTTGGGGGTTCGATTCCCTCTGGCGACTCCATGTGCTGCTGGCCGAACAGCTAGGCGGCGGACTGCAACTCCGTGAAACCAGGTGCGACTCCTGGGCAGCACTCCACAGGCGCGTAGCTCAACCGGTAGAGCAGCAGTCTCCAAAACTGTGGCGGTAACGCCGATGGGGGTTCGAGTCCCTCCGCGCCTGCCATTTTCCAAGCCTACAAACTAAGGACAACTAAATGATTCGACTCATCATCTGCGCCGGACTCGGTATCGCGGGTGCCGCCACGTGCGTGGTCGCCCACTCGCATAACAAGCGCGAGCGAGAGGAGTACGAGCGCAAGAACGAGGAGTACCTCGAGGCCCTCAAGGAGTACAAGGACCACAATCGCTGCTATAAGCCCAGCAGGCCCGATGAACCCGCAACCGTGCCGGTCGCAGGTGGCCTCGCTGTCATCGCGCTCGCAGCCGTCATCGCGGCCACCGGATGCTTCTACTCGCAGGATACCGGCGAGGTCTGCGTCATCCGCAATATCGGCGGCTCGCTCGCAGGCTCCACGTCCGAGGCCGGCTTCCACGGGAAGGCCCCGTGGCAGAACGTCGTCACCTACGACACCCGCAACAACCTCATCAACTTCTACGGGGACACCGACTACAAGGTGAACGGCGGCTCCTACGACGGCAAGCAGGTGTCCATCAACGACAAGTCCGGCGCTAGCGCGAACATCGACATCCAGGTCAACTACTCGCTCAACCCCGACGCCGCGCTCACGCTCTACAGCGAGTACGGCACGCAGGAGTCCTTCGTCGAGAAGTACATCTCCAACGACGTCCGCGCCGTTACCCGCGAGGTGTCCGGCAAGTTCGACACGGTGACTATGCTCACCGACCGCTCGCAGTTCACCAAGGCCGTGCAGAAGGCCCTCACCGAGAAGTGGGACGGCATGGGCCTCACGGTCGAGCAGGTGAGCGTGCAGGACGTCCGTTACCCGAAGAACATCACCAAGAGCTACAGCGAGGCTCAGGCCGCCGAGGTCGCGAAGCAGAAGGCCCAGAACAAGCAGGAGACTGCCAAGGTCGAGGCCGAAACCAAGAAGATCGAGGCGCAGGGCCAGGCTGACGCCAACGCCATCCTCGCGAACTCCCTCAACGAGAACGTTATCCAGCAGAACTACATCGACGCGCTCAAGAGCATCGGCAAGAACGGCAACCTCGTCGTCGTGCCCGAGAACTCCACGCCGCTCGTCGACGTCAAGTAAGGAGGCTGAAATTGATTCGCTTTAACAAGTTCGAGCGCAGCAATGGGTTCATGGCGAACAGCAATTTTGCAGAGCACGTGATGTTCCCGGAATGCCTTGATACGCCCCACGCGCTACTGACTCTCGAAATTACGGGGAAAGACGCGGCCGCGGTCGATCTCAATACGTGCCGTTTTAAGCCACGCGGAATCGTCGACGTGCTCAAGGGACTTCCAAACCTCAACGACTCCACCGCTATCAAGGAAGTCATCTTCCACGACCCCGCGACCGTCGTCTACTGGGAGGACGGCACCAAGACCGTCGTCAAGTGCCAGGACGAGGAGTTCGACAAGGAGAAGGGCCTGCTCGCGGCCATCGCCAAGAAGGTCTACGGCAACAAGGGCAACTTCAACAACATCATCAAGAAGCACTGCGAGACGGTCACGAATGGATAGCAGCCTCGAGGCCCTGCTCGCCGGAGTCGTCAAGGATGCCGTCGAGCAGGCCATGGACTGCCGCGTGCCGTCAAGCCCGACCATCGAGACGGCGGTCGCTGCCGGCATCGGTGCACGCATGACGTACACGGTGTCCGAGGTGGCGAAGATAAGCGGCGTGTCCGAGCGCCGCATCAGGCTCGACAACGAGCGGGGGCTTATCGACTTCATCGAGCCTGACGGTGAGCGCGGGGCGCGTATCCGCGCGTCGGAGGTGGACAGATGGATAGAGACGATTTAAGGGGGTGCGGGCCTTGGTTACTGCTAATGCTCGCCATGGGTGTGGCAAGTTGGGCGCTGATATTTGCCCTGCTCGCTCTCCTGTTAGGCCTCTAGAGTTCTTCATCCACGCTCCGAAGATAGGCGGCGTGCAGAAGCCGTGGGCATCCATCAACGACTGGATGCACGCGATGAACGTCAACCGGTTCAAGGGCAACGACCTCAAGAAGTACTACACGGGAATCGCCGCAGAGTACGCACACGAGGCCGCGCTCCAGGCCGGATGGAAGACCCCTGACGTAAGGGTCGACCTACGCATCGTCTGGCACGAGGTCAACGCGAGGCGCGACCCCGACAACATCATGGGGGGGGGTCAAGTTCGTTCTCGATGGCATTGTCAAGGCCGGCCTGATCCACGACGACTCGCAGAAGCACATCCGCGGCATCCACCACGACGACATCGTCATAGACAAGCAAGACCCGGGCGCGATGGTGACCATCGTGCCCATCTACAAGGAGGAACAATGAACACCAGCCGTTACTTCAGCGATAACTGCCTGGCGGACCACATCGAGGACAGCGCCGACGCGCTTGAGGTTGTCGTCACCACGAGCAAGGACTCCGTCCGCTCGCTCGCCGCGCACCGCGACACCAGTGCGCTCGCCTTTGCCATCGGCGGAACCAAAGATGATATGAGGAGCGTCGACCTCTGCGTGGCAATCGACCTCTTCTCCGCCATCGCTGCGTGCGAGGCCGTCCTCACGAGCGGTGTGCTCAACGAGGGTTCCGTCGCCGAGGCCTACGGCTGCGTCTCCAAGGCGCATCGCGAGGTAATCGGGGAGCGCGACGAAGACGACGCCATCGCCGAGGCGAAGAAGGTCGTCCTCGAGATGGTCAAGGACGTTCTCAACGGGGACGAGTAGTGCCTGTCGTAGGAGAGGGGCGTGTCTTCGACCTCATCAGGTGCGACGGGAGCGACGAATGGCTCGAGCAGCGCCGCCGCGGAATCGGAGGCTCTGACGTCGCGGCCATCATGGGGCTGTCTCAATATCGAGGGCCTTACGAGGTATGGGCCGAGAAACTCGGGTACGTGCAGCCGGCCGACCTCAGCACGGTCGAGGCGGTTCAATGGGGCAATATCCTCGAGCCTGTGGTCGGGAGCCATTATGCCGCTCTACACCCAGGACGCACTGTCAGACGAGTCAACGCTGTGTGCAGGAGCATCGGACGCCCTCATGCGCAGGCCTCGCTTGATTACGAAGTCAAGGACCCCGAACTCGGATGGGGAATCTTAGAGATAAAGACGGCGTCGCTATACAGGGAGCACGACTGGGATGAGGGCGTGCCGCTGTACTACCTGACCCAGGTGACCCACTACATGAGCGTGACCGGGCGAAAGTTCGCCGACGTCGCGGTGCTCATCGGCGGGCAGAAGTACAGAGAGTTCCGAGTCATGCGCGACGAGGACGACGTCAAGGCGGTCGACAGGGCCGTCGACGACTTCTGGGCGATGGTCGAGGGCGGCACCGAGCCGCCAATCGGCGAGATAGGCGCGGAACTCAAGGCCCTGGCATCGAAGCACCTGCAACCCGGCGATCTTATCGAGCTGAACGAGACGCCAAGCGAGGCGACTGCGTGGCTCGACGCCAAGAAGGTGCGAGACGACGCCGAGAAGGGATACCAGGCCGCCACAAACGGGCTGTGCCAACTCATCGGGGACGACCGGGGGCTGGTCACGCCCGACGGAAAGTTCACGTGGACGCGCTTCGTGCGCAACGGCAAGCCGAGCGGCGGCTACATCAAGTACACGGAGAAAAAGAAGGATTAGGAGGTCATATGGGAGCAATCACGCAGGCCAAGCAGGAGATTCAGCAGGCCAAACAGCCAGACAACTCGTTTGCCGGGCTAATCAAGCGATGCGCACCGCAGTTGCAGGCGGTTATGCCGAAAGGATGCACGACCGAACGTCTGACGCATCTTGCTATTGCGGCATACAAGCAAACCCCGAAACTCTCTGAATGCTCGGTGACGTCGATTCTGTCGTGCTGTCTGAGGTGCGCAGAGCTTGGACTCATGCCGAACGACGCCATGGGCAGCGCCTATGTCATTCCACAATGGAACTCGAAAACCCATCGCTATGAGGCGGAGTTCCGGCTCGGCAAAAACGGAATGCTTGATCTTGTCAAACGTCATCCTGATGTCATTGAAGTGTACACGCAATGCGTTTACGAGGGCGATGATTTCACTTATTTCAACAACGAGACTGGGCACCATTTCACCTTTACGCCGAATTTCAAAGCGCAGCACGATGAAGACAAATTGGTCGTTGTTTACCTTGTGTGCGAGTTGAAAAACGGGAGCATCGCGTTCGACTACATGATGAAAGACGATGTGGACAAGATCAAAAAGGCATCTAAGGCCGGAGACAAAGGCCCTTGGGCTACTTACTACGAGGCCATGGCGGAGAAGAGCGTCGTTCGTCACGCATTTCAGCGAGGCAAGCTGCCGTATTCCGTCGAGACTGCCGATGCGGTAAATGACGACGGGAACACGCCGGTCATCCTCGACGAGGAAGGCAACCGCATCTTCGAGGACCCGTTGGCTCCCGAACCGACCGGGGTCCCCGCGAACGTCGACGCCGAAACCGGCGAAATCATCGACGCGAACTAGCAGACAACAGATAGGAGAGACAAATGTCCAACCTGCCACAGATGACCGACGAACAGCGCCGCGCCGCGCTCGAGAAAGCGGCCGTCGCACGCGCCGAGCGCGGCAAGATTCGCTCGCAGATCAAGAGCGGCGAGCTTAAGCCCGATGAGGCCATCGACCTGCCCTACGCCAAGAAGATGCGCGTGCTCCAGTTCCTCATGGCGCTCCCCGGCGTCGGCAAGGCCAAGGCACGCCTGTTCATGGAGGAGGCCGGCATCGTGCCGAACCGCCGCATCGGAGGCCTCGGCGTGCGCCAGCGCGACGCCGTTCTCGAGTTTGCGAGCCGCTATGTCCATTAACAGGTGCATCCTCAGCGGCAACCTCACCCGCGACCCCGAACTCCGCTCCACCGCGGGCGGAACCAGCGTCCTGTCGTTCGGCATCGCCGTCAACGACAGGCGAAAGAACAATCAGACCGGCGAATGGGAGGACTATCCCAACTTCGTCGACTGCACCATGTTCGGTGCGCGAGCCGAGGCGGTTGGCCGCTTCCTGGCAAAGGGCAACAAGGTCGCCATCGAGGGCAAGCTGCGCTACAGCTCTTGGGAGAAGGACGGCCAGCGCCGCTCGAAGCTCGAGGTCGTCGTCGACGAGATCGAGTTCATGAGCCACAGCGACCGCGAGGCGGCTGGAGCGCCGGCCGACCGCGGCTTCCAGCAGGAGCAGCCCCAGCAGCAGTGGAGCGCGAAGGATGCCTACGACGACATCCCTTTTGATTTCTAGGGGGCCAGATGAACCTTGAGCGCGACGGCGCTCCCGACATCCCCGATGGGCAGGAGGAGTGCGGCTTCTGCCGCCACTTCTGCTTCATCGGCGAGAGCGGAACGGGCTTCTGCGCCCTCGACTACGACGACTGGCTCGAGGCGAGCGATGCCTTTGGCGAGCCTGTGACCAGCAGGCGCACGGTCAAGTGGATTATCGAGAACTGCATCGAGGAGGGGCATGAACCCTGCGAGCAGTTCGAGGAGTACAGATGGGAGGGCGCTTGGATAGCGAAAAGTGTCCCCTGCGTGACGGTGAGCGCCCTCTCGACAGGGACGACTTCAAGGTGTGCGTCGCCTGCGAGCACAAGTGCGAGACGGTCGAGCGCGAGTTCACGTTCGCGTTCAGGGCCAAGCCGCTCGAGGGCGATGGTACGGAATGAACGCCCGCGAGTTCTTCGTCGCGGCGCGTGACGCGGTGCAGCGCATCGTCGAGTTCGAGCGAAGGCTCGAGGCCAAGCGCGAGCTGTCGGTGATGCGTGCCCGCAGCGACGGCCCGCGCGGCAAAGGTGGTGTCACCGACCCGTCGAGGCGAATAGACGACCTCATGGAGTTCGAGGCCGAGTCCGAGCGCGAGCGCAGACAGGACACACGCCTCGTGCTAGATGCGAGCAGCGTGCTCAACGGCTATGCGGCAATCGACCCGAACGGGGCTGCCGTCCTGCGCATGAGGTACCTACAGCTCATGCCGTGGCGCGACATCGCCGAGACGATGGGGACAGAATACGACGCGGTCCGCTCGATTGAGTCGGTCGCGTTCGACAGGATTGACAGCGAGGGCCTTGCCGCGATGCGCGACGGGGTCCTCATATCGACAGGAGCAGAACAGTGAATATCGAGTGCAAGGTCGCCAACAGGCGATTCATGCCCAAGCGTATGCACGCCGCGGACGCCGGCGCTGACATGCGGGCCAACATCGAGGAGCCTCTGACCATCCCGAAGGGGAAGATAAGGTGGGTCGACCTCGGGCTGTCGTGTGACATTCCAGAGGGCTATGTCGGTATCCAGGCGGCGCGTTCCGGCCTCGGCTGCAAGCACGGAATCACGCTTGCCAACAGCATCGGAGTCATCGACGCTGGGTACCACGGACCCATCAAGGCGGCGCTGGTTAACCTCGGCGACCGCGACTACACCATCCGACCCCACGACCGCGTCTGCCAGCTTCTCATCATCAAGTGCGAGCTTGCCGACTTCACCGAGGTCGATGAGTTCGAGGCCGAGTCGGAGCGCGGCGATGGCGGATATGGCAGCACAGGGAACGAGTAGGCCGACCGAGCCGCTCGTCCGTGCGCTCGCGAGGTACATGAGCGATAACGACTGCATGTACACGGCCATCTCGAAAAAGTGCGGCCTGAGCTACGGGACCGTGTTCAACGTCTCCAATGGGACGCAGAACCCGAGCTACAGAATCATCAAGGCGCTCCACGACGGACTTGGCATCAGCTACGACGAAATGTTCGGGGAGGCGTGATGGAATACACGAGCTGTCAGGTATGCGGCATGAAGTACCGCGGCGGATACGCGAGGATGCGCTGCCCGTCATGCGAGCGCAGGCACGCGGCGATGAAGTCGCGCATATCGCACATCAGGTCCGAGTGCGGGGTCGAGCCGGTCGCCTGCCCGATCTGCGGAAAGATGACCGGCAGGGACAGCGGCTTCTGCCTGCAACACGAGGCCCAGCACAAGAAGGAGGAGCGCTACCTGCGCTCATATAGGGAGGCGAGGGTTGCCAATGGGTGACGCCAAGACGAGGAAGGTCGTGCTCTGCGACCTGTACTGCACACTCTCAAAGAGCATCGAGAACCTCAGCCAGCGACCCACTGCGAAGTTTTCTGGCGCATCGGTCGTGACGGTCCTGAAGAAGATTCAGGACGAGGTCGAGCGTGCGCTGGAGGCCAGCGAGTGATGGCGAGGTGCGGGGAGTGCCGCCACTTCAGGGAGTTCTGCTGCGATTACGGCGTCTGCATGGAGGACGTCGAGCGCATCGAGTGCAAGAACCGCGGCGGAAACCCGGTGCGTTGGGCCGTGACGCTCGTGTTCGACCGCCTGCCCCACAGGGATGCGC
>CAVKNR010000298.1:0-11819 GCA_963657575.1 Sodaliphilus sp. | reverse complement strand
CTCGACCCCGAGATCGTGGGAGAGGTGCTCGAGGTCATGCGCAAGCTCGCGGCCGACGGCATGACCATGGTGGTCGTCACACACGAGATGGCCTTTGCCCGCACGGTGTCCGACCGCGTGGTCTTTATGGACAAGGGCGTAGTGCTCGAGGATGCCGCGCCGGCCGAGCTCTTCGGCAACCCCAAACACCAGCGTACCCGCGAGTTCCTCTCGCGCTATCTCGAGGACAAATAACCGACCGCAAACGCTTATGTGGCAGGGCCGCTCCGGTGGGGCGGCCCTCGTCATCACAATCGAAAGGATGTCATGGCCGAGGTTTGGCGCTTCTTTGCGCACGAGGATGATTTTGCCGATATCGATGAGGTCGGCGCGTGCGAGCGCCTGGGCCGCGTGCTGTCGTTTCCGACGATTTCGAGCATGGATGCCCAGACGGTGGACTGGCAGGCGTTTGACGACCTGCGCGCCTATATGCAGCAGGGCTGGCCGCGCGTGTTTGCGACGGGCGAGGTCGAGCTCATCGACCATTCGCTGCTCGTGACGCTTGCCGGCACCGACCCCGCCCTCAAGCCGGTCATGCTCATGGGCCACATGGACGTGGTTCCCGTGGTGCCGGGCACCGAGACGGACTGGACGCACGATCCCTTTAGCGGGCACGTGGACGACACCTATATTTGGGGTCGCGGCGCCATCGATATGAAAGACCAGGTTGCGGGCATCTTGGAGGCCGTTGAGTATGCGCTGGCGCACGGCTGGCAACACGAACGAACGCTGCTGCTGGCCTTTGGCCAGGATGAGGAGACCACGCAGTACGGCGCGGGTGCCATTGGTCGCGCGCTCGAGGAGCGTGGCGTTGAGCTTGAGTACCTGATCGACGAGGGCGACTATCGTATCGTTGCGGCTGCCGAGTACAGCGCAGGTGAGGGTTGGCTTATGCATGCCGATCTTGCCGAGAAGGGCTATGCCGATATCGTGCTCAGGACGAAGAGCGAAGGCGGGCATTCTTCCAACCCTTACGGCGGCACGTCGCTCGAAGTGCTCAGCCGCGCTATTGCCGCGATTTGCGATATCGAGTGGCCGGCGCGTGTGACCGACCTGCTTGCCGCGCAGCTCGTCGAGCTGGGGCTTTATACCGCAGACGAGATTGCTGCCAGCAAGGATGCCATCGTGCGCGACTGCCTCGCCAGCAAAAAGCTGTACCCGCTTGTAACCACCACCTGCGCGCCCACGCAAATCGAAGGCGGCAGTACCGGTGCCAACGTAATGCCGCAGGATATGTGGGCCAATATCAACTTCCGCATGCTCGAGGGCACGAGCGTGGCCGATGTCGTGGCCTGCTGCCGCGAGGCCGTTGCCACCGCTGGGCTCGCTGGCCGAGTCGAGGTCGAGCTGGGCCCCGGCAGCTCCGAGCCCTCGCCGTCCCCGCGCGTGGGCGGTCCGGGGCTCGAGGCCGTTCGCGCCATCGCCGCCCGCTATTTCCGTGATCCCAAGGGGACGGAGGAAAACGGATCGTCTGCGATGGGCCAAGAGCCGATCAGCATCGTGCCCTCGACCGTGATTGGCGCAACCGATGCCGCCAACTACCAGCGCATTTGCCGCGAGTGCATCCGCTTCTCCGCCTTTGTGGTCGACGATGACGAATGCGACCGCGGCGTCCACGGCACCAACGAGCGCATCACCCGTCGCGCCTACCTCCAAGGCACCCGCTTCCTCATCGCCCTGCTCCGCACGCTCTAGAATGTGACAAAGGGACTGAGCCGATTTCATCGGTAATGAGACAAAAACTGTAATAGAAAAAGGCTAAGATATCTTAAGAGACATATGCTGGGGTTGGTATTCCTTGAACGACCGCGGGCATGTGCCAGACCGCCTCGGCCCCCGGGGAGCGCCCGGGCAGGTCGCCGTGTGACTGGGGAGGAAATTATGCAGGAGCTCAGAGAGATGACGTCTCGACTCGTGAATATTGCTACCGGGGGGGGTGTCTAAGCAGGGAACTTCCTGGTGAACACCGGCCGCGCGAGCGGTGGTCCGTCATGTCTTGTGGCCGTCGTCGCGGGCTGCGCTCGGTCTCGCCATATGCGATTGTTCTGGCCCTCGCCATCGCGCTGACGGCGAGTTTCTTCCTGCCGCTTCGTGCCGAGGCGGTAATTTCGGACCACACGGTTCCGACGATTTCGCCTTCGGGGACAACAATCAACCTGTTTGATTACTGGGTGAATTCGGAGGATCACCTGTCGGTCAGTGGATCCGACGGCATCAACAAGGGCCACCGCTTCAAGTTCAAGGATCAGGGAGCCAGTGATGATCTCAACCGGTATACGGGCGGCTCCTCTCCTCGCTCCGGTATCGTGAACAACGTTCTTACCGGCGGTTACCCGAAACTCACCGACAGCTGGGGCGGAGAATCCCTCGGCTACCTGTTTGATTCCTCCGCCCAGACGGGCAAGATATCCCATATGGGTGTGACGGGTCTGTTGCAGGCCAAGGGCGGCTACTACGAGTATGACAGCTCGAAGAACTACGCGGCGTACAACGTCAATAAGAATGCATTTGATGTCTACGAAGTCGCCGGCGTTGGGCAAGCGGGGGCTGGCTCTCAAAATGGAGGCCAGTTCTTCCCCTTCGATGCGGCCGATAAGGTATTCAAGGAGGAGAACGGCTGCCTCGTCCGGAACGGCATTACGTCGTCGAACAACGGCGACTCGAATTATAACGATGGCAAACCCCTCAACCATTATTTCGGCCTCTCCATGTCATCGCGCTTCGTGCAGCCGACGGATGGCAAAACGAACGCTGGCGATCCCATGACCTTTGAGTTCGCCGGCGACGACGACGTCTGGGTGTTCATTGACGATGTCCTCGTGGGCGACATTGGCGGCATCCACACCAGTGCTAAGCTGACCATTGACTTCCAAACGGGCGAGATTAAGGTTAACGATTCCCCAAACGGCACGCTGTTAAGAAAGTTCCAGGAAGCGGGGCGGGGCACTTCGGGCTTCACTGGCAACACCTTCGCTAACGACACCAGCCACACGCTCAAGTTCTTCTACTTGGAGCGTGGCGCCACCGACTCCAACATGAAGCTCAAGTACAACCTCGTGACGGTTCCCGAGTCCGACATTATCAAGTTCGACCAGGATGGCGGTCTGGTGGAGGGCGCTCAGTTCGAGCTGTACAAGACAGACAAGAGCTTCGCTGACACGACTACTAATTCGGAAAAACTACTTGGCTCCGGCACCACGGACGCGAATGGACAACTGACGCTCACGAATAAAGTGGACAACGGCGTTATCAACTTCGATGACCTTTATAGTAAAGACCATAATTGCCGGTACTACCTCCTGAAGGAAACAAAGGTGCCCGAAGGTCACCGCTCGAGCCTCACGGCAACGGACGGTAGCATGCAGTTCGAGTACGTGCCCGCGAGCGACGAGAACGGCGCGGGCGGCGTCATCATCAACCGCGGCGGTATGGACGCGGACAGCTCCGTTTGGCAGAGCGGTGCGTTCGCCGGCTCGAAGGAGACCATCACCGCGCCGTCGACCGTGTACCAGGCGGACGATGACTCGATGAAGCCAGGCAATACTGTTGATATGAAGCGCGGCACCCTGTTCGCAGTAGTTTTCAAGCGCGATAAAAGCAAGAACGCCTGGCACGCCGTGTCGGGCGACCCGACGAAGGGGTATACCCTCGCCGGCGCCCAGGGCATGGCCGGCGCCATCGAGGCGGCGAAGAAGGACCTGTACGCCTTCACGCTCAACACTAGCGGCCAGTACCAGGTAGAGATTCCGTATCTGCCCGGTGACATCTCCAAGTACTACTACTTGCTGAGCGGTGATGCCCGCAAGAATGCCGAGTACGCGGTGGCCATCTACTACACAACGGCGAGCTCCATCGCCGACGCGAATACGGACAACACGGTCCATGTGTTCAGTGATGACCTCCCCGGTGACCAGGTGAACTTTAAGCGTCAGTTCGCCACGAGCCTGCTCGTCACGAACATCCAGAACCGCCTGTTCGTGCAGAAGACCGATACCGAGGGTAAGCCCGTTGACGGGGCGACGTTCGGCTTGTACAAGGCCGATCAGGTGACGACGGACGAGAGTGGCAAGGTCATGCTCAATGGCGAGCAGACCCCCTACGACACCCTGACGACGGGGTCGGTCGACTACCCGGTTCCGCTCAAAGGTGCGGGTATATTCCCGAATACGAGCACCCTTAACATGCCGCTCGTGAAGGGGACCTACTTCCTAAAGGAGGTCTCGGCGCCCAAGGGCTTCCTGCTTAACGACACGCTCACCAAGGTGATTGTGGACGATTCCGGCGTCCATGCCGATGCTGGTACGGCCGATGACGGTGTTTCGACGTTCGTGGGCCCGGGCGCGCTCATGAAGAGCCTGGGCCAGTTTGGCGCAGAGGGTGACATCGACAACACGCTCACGTGGATCAAGGGTGCGCGGCAGACGTCCGACGGGAGGCTCGACGGCAACGGCAACCTTTCCTGGAACAATGACGCCAAGGGCGGCGAGGATGAGGTGCGCCTCAAGTACGGCGCCAACGGACGTGTCTACCAGTATGGGCCCACCGAGGAGGGTAAACCTTATCGCTTGGAGACCGAGACGGGCTGGATACGTATGGGCATCACGCAGGACGAGCAGCCCAAGGGGACCACGTCGAAAGGTGCCCGCGCCGATCTGCGTGGCATGAACCTGAACGCCCTGTTCACGGGCGCCACCTGCGTGCGCGTGGCGAACAAGCGCGAGGCAAGCTTCGAGGTGACGAAGAAGGTTGTCGTGCCCGATGGTCTGACGGGCAATAAGGACGCGGGGTTCACCTTCAAGTTCACCGTGCCCGTGGGGAAGACGTACAAGGCCGCAGTGTTCGAGAAGGCGGGGACTGCGAGCGAGCGGCGGGTCGGCAACGTGTTCGACCTGACGAACGGCTATTCGCAAACCATCAAGGCCGACGAGACGATTCGCGTGTACGGCCTTGCCAAGGGTGACAATTACACGGTGAAGGAGCTGACCGGCAAGGACGAGATGCCCGCGGGCTATAAGCTGACCGGCCGCAAGCAGGGTGACAAGAATCTGACTGAAGAAGGCGATAGCATCTCGGGCACGATTGCCTCGCAGAATTCCAACGGCACGCTGGCCGAAGACAACAAGCTGGTGTTCACCAACAGCTACAAGACGGACGCCAGCGACGAGCTGACCCCGCAGGTAACGAAGAAGGTCTCCGGCACCGAGAGCACGGACAAGGAGTTCTCGTTCACGCTGGCTGCCACGTCGGACATGCAGGCGAAGATCGCTGCCGGCGACCTGACGGTGTCGGATGACCTGGCGGGCGACGCGCATGCGGAGTCCCGGGCCACGAAGGGCGCGATCACGGGTAAGGACGGCCAGACGGTCGACTTCTCCGGCATGAAGTTCAACAAGGCCGGTACATACACGTTCACGCTTTCCGAGGCGCACGACGCCGATGACGACGCGGTGGTGGACGGCGTGCAGAACGCCGGTTGGACGATGGACGATTCCACCTACACCGTCACGGTGAAGGTTGAGGACAAGAATGCCAAGCTGACTGTCACAGGCGTGGCGGTGAAAAAGGACGGCGATGACAAGAGCGAAACGCCTGAGGTCAAGAACGGCGAGGTGAACCTCGCCACCTTTACCAACAGCTATGCCGCGAAGGGTTCCGTGACCCTGGCGGCGATGAAGCACTTTAAGGGCGGTGCGCTCGCGGGGAACGATTTCTCGTTTGCTCTGTACAAGGGTGACAAGGCGGAAGGCACGCCCCTTGAGACCGTCACGAACGACAAGGACGGCAACATTACCTTCCAGCCCATCAGCTACACCAAGGCCGGTGACTACGAGTACACCATCAAGGAAGTTACCGGTAACGACCAGACCATCGTCTACGAAGGTCAGGAAGTGAAGGTCAAGGTCAGCGTCACCGATAACAAGAACGGCAAGCTGGGCGCAACCGCCACCTACGGCGGCGATAAGGCCGTGCCGACCTTCACCAACACGAAGCCGACGGCGGACGTCACCGTTGAGGCCACGAAAGTTCTCGCGGGCAAGGACCTGACGGCCGATGCGTTCACCTTCGGCCTGTACGACCAGGCCGGCAACGAGGTCGCCAAGGGCACCAACGACCAGGCCGGCAAGGTCAAGCTGGCCGTCGAGAACCTGAACCTGGGCGAGTACGACTACACGCTCAAGGAGGTCGCTGGCAGCGATTCGACCATCACCTACGATTCCACGGAGGTGAGGGTTCACGTCTCGGTGAAGGCGGAGGGCGACAAGGCGAAGGCGACCGTCACCTATGACGGCAAGAACGATGCCCCGACCTTCACTAACAAGTACCAGCCCGCCGAGACCTCGGTGGCGCTCACGGCGAAGAAGGCCTATGTGAAGCCCGACAACACGCCGGCCACGCTCAAGGGCGGCGAGTTCACCTTCGACCTGTACGAGGGCGACCTGACGGCTGAGCAGCTGAAGGGCAAGCAACCCATCCGGAGCGCCAAGAACAGCGAGGACGGCACCGTCACCTTCCCGGCCATCGACTACACCAAGGCCGGCGAGTACAAATACACCGTCGCGGAACAGGAGGGCGACCTGTCCCACGTGACCTACGACGCTACGGTGCACCATGCCGTGGTGAAGGTCATGGACAATGCCGGCAAGCTGGACGCCGCTGTTACCTACGATGGTGACAAGGCCAATGCCCCCACCTTCACGAACACCTACACCGCAAAGGGATCCGTGGAGCTGACGGCGACCAAGATCGTTGCGGTCGCGCCGGGCTTCACGCACGACACCAAGCTGAAGGGCGGCGAATACACGTTCGAGCTGAAGGACGCCGACGGCAAGGTGCTCGGCACCACGACGAACAAGGCCGATGGCACGGTGAAGTTCACGCGCAAGTTCACGCTCTCCAACCTGGGCGGCGCTGCGAGCAAGGACTTCACCTACACCATCGCGGAGAAGCCGGGCACGGAGCCGGGCATGGTCTACGACACCCATGCGCTCATCTACAAGGTGACGGTCGCGGACGATGGCACCGGCTCGCTGACGGCCACACCGCAGGTAACGAGTGGAGACAAGACCTTCACGAACACGTACCACCCGAAGGAGACCTCGGTAACGCTCAAGGCGACGAAGCGCTTCACGGGTGGCGAGCTCGCAGGGGGCGACTTCACGTTCCAGCTGCTCGACAAGGATGGCAACGTGATCCAGACCGTCCAGAATGACAAGGACGGCAAGGTCGCCTTCCAGGCAATCAGCTACGACACGCCGGGCGATCACGACTACACCATCAAGGAGGTTGCCGGCAACGACCCGACCGTCGTGTACGACACGAAGGACGTGAAGGTCCACATCAAGGTCTCCGATGAGAAGGGCGAGCTAAAGGCGACCGCCACCTACGACGGCGAGGCCGACGTTCCGACCTTCACCAACTCGAAGCCGACGACGGACGTTACCGTCGAGGCGACGAAGATCCTCACGGGCAAGGACCTGACGGCCGACGCGTTCACCTTCGGCCTGTACGACCAGGCCGGCAACGAGGTCGCCAAGGGCACCAACGACCGGGGCGGCAAGGTCGAGCTGGCCGTCAAGAACCTGAACCTGGGCGAGTACGACTACACGCTCAAGGAGGAGAAAGCCGGCCAGACCGTCGACGGCGTGGCCTACGACGCCAAGGAAGTCAAGGTCCACGTCAAGGTAGAGCAGAACCAGGGCGACAACAACAAGACGAAGGTGACCGTCACCTATGACGGTGCCGCTACGGCTCCCACCTTCAACAACACCTACGACGCAAAGGGTTCCGTAATCCTGACGGCGACCAAGACCATCAAGGTTGCGGACGGCTTCGACCACACGACGAAGCCCGCGGACGGCGAGTTCACCTTCGACCTGAAGGACGCTGCCGGCAACGTGCTCGACACCGCGAAGAACGATGCAAACGGCAAGGTCAGCTTCACGCGCGAGTTCCAGCTCTCCGACTTGGACGGCGCCGCGAGCAAGGACTTCACCTACACCATCGTGGAGCAGCCGGGCGCGGAGCCGGGCATGGTCTATGACAGCCATCCCCTCACCTATACGGTGACGGTCACGGACGGCGGGAACGGAGCACTGAATGCGAAGGCGATCGTGACGAGCGCATCCGGCTCGGATACCTTCACCAACACCTACCAGCCGGCCGCGACCGGCCTGGCCCTCGGTGCGCAGAAGAGCTATGTGAAGAAGGACGACAACACGCCGATCGTCCCCAAGTGCGGCGAGTTCACCTTCGATGTGTACGAGGGCAACCTGACGGCTGAGCAGCTTGCCGGGGCCAAGCCCGTCCGGACCGCGACCAACGGCGCGGACGGAAGTGTTAACTTCGACGCCTTCTCCTACGCGAAGCCGGGCACGCACGAGTACACCATCGTGGAGCGGAAGGGTGATCTGGCCTACGTGACCTACGACGCCGCGGTGCACCATGCCGTGGTGACGGTTGCGGACAATGCCGGCACGCTGCAGGCGAGCGTCGCCTACGACGGCACGAATGTCACGAAGCCCAGCTTCACCAACACCTACGAGGCACAGGCGACGGACTCCGGCGCGATCGCCCTCACCAAGAGCGTTGACGTGCACGACGGCAGCTATCAGCTAAAGGCGGGAGACTTCGCCTTCGAGCTGGTGGGGTCTGACGGCTCGGTGATCCAGACCCAGAAGAACGATGCGCACGGCAAGGTTGCCTTCGACAAGCTGACCTTCGACCATGCGGGCACCTTTACCTACACGGTCCGCGAGGTGCAGCCGACGGGGGACGCGCCGGGCGTGCCGGGCGTGACCTACACCGGCAAGACGTACACCCTGACCTACGTGGTGAAGGACAACAACGACGGCAAGCTGGCGGTAGAGAGCTCCACGGCGAAGCCGAGCAAGGGCACCGAGAACGGCGTCACCCCCAACACCATGACGTTTGCGAACAGCTACCAGCCGGGCGCGACCTCCTACCAGATCTCCGGCATCAAGGTGCTTGAGAATACCGATTCGGCCACCATGCGGACGCCCGCCGATGGCGAGTTCACGTTCGCGCTGATTGACGCGGCCACCGGGCAGGAGATTGACCGGACCACGAACGCGGGTATCGCATTTACCTTCAAGGCCATCTCGTACGCTGCGACTGGTTCGCATACGTACCAGGTGAAGGAGGTTGCGGGCCAAGATGGCACCATCACTTACAGCGATGCGGTGTTGGATGTGACGGTGAGCGTGACCGACGACGGCAGCGGCCAGCTGACCGCGACGGCGAACAAGACGGCTGCGGATCTGACCTTCACCAACACCTACACGCCGACGGCAACGACGGCGACGATTACCGGAACGAAGGCTCTGACCGGCCGCGACCTGGCCGAGGGTGAGTTCTTCTTCGACCTGAAGGACGCCGACGGTAACGTGGTGCAGACGGTGCAGAACGGCGCCGACGGCACGTTCGGCTTCGCGCCGCTGCAGCTGGACAAGGTGGGGACGTACGTCTACACCGTGTCCGAGCGGGCAGGGGCGACGGCGAACGGCGTCACCTACGACACGACGGTCTTTACCGCGACGGTGACGGTGACGGAGAATGCGGAGACGCACGCGCTGGAGGCGCAGGTTGCCTACAGCAAGGGCGGCAAGGCTGCGGATGCGGTGGCGTTCAGCAACAGTTACGCGCCGGCCGCGACTGAGGTGAAGCTGGGGGCCTCCAAGGTGCTGAGCGGCGAGGACCTGAAGGAAGGGCAGTTCTCCTTCCAGCTGAAGGATGCCGACGGCAAGGTGCTGCAGACCGCAAAGAACGCGGCGGACGGCACGGTGGGCTTCGAGGCGATCTCGTACGACAAGCCCGGAACGTACGCCTACAGCATCTCCGAGGTGGACGACGGTCAGAAGAACGTGACGTACGACGCGGCCGAGCACCGGGTAACGGTGACGGTGACGGACGACGGTGCGGGCCATCTGGTGGCGACGGTAACCTATGACGGCGCCGTGGCGCCGGTGTTCAAGAACACGTACACGCCGCCGACCACCCCGCCGACGGAGCCGCCCACCAATCCGCCGAGCAAGTCACCGGTGCCGAAGGAGGAGAAGCCGGGTCTGCCGTATACGGGCGATACCAGCTTGTCGCCGATGGCCCTGGGTGGCATCGCGGGCGGCGCGGTGGTGCTGATCGCCGCAGGCGTTATCCTGCGGCGCCGGAACCGGTAGCTACAGCGGCCGAGAAGGGCTTTGATTGAGGGCGGGTGGTCGCAGGGCGCGGCCGCTCGCCCTTTTTGGTGAAAGGCTATGTTAACCCGCCGTTTGCACGTCCGGCTCCAGATGGAACTCGTACTCCGGCTCCATCATCTTCTTCCGGATCTTTTCGTAGCGCCCGTCGTCGAGCTGCTCGCGCATGAGCGACGTCCTGTCCCCGACGCGTGCGGCCTCGCGCAGCCATCTGAACCACATCAGGCAGCTGTGGAGCCTGCGGGTCGATACGCCCTTGAACCTCTCGAGGAAGTGGCCGAGCGAACCCTGCGCTTCAGCATCCTCTGGACCGTGTCCCGCTCGTACCCGGTGAGCCTGCCGTGGGTCCTCGGGACCGCCCTCGCGGCGCCCTTCCCGCCCTTTCCGGACATGGCGTCCTCCGATCTCCCGGGGCCGGCCGATCCGGCCCTCAGGGTATCGGATTCCCAAATTTATCCGTATATGTGCGGATGAATGCGGGAGGCGTTCGGATGAAGTTGTATTCAAGGAAAGAGACTGACCCTTTGTCGCATTCCGTGCGGGTTATATGCAGGTATGCCTGCGCACGCTATCATGTATGGGTTAGACCGCAACTATGTACCTCATACGCGAAGGGATGCGCATGTATCTGAAGATCGACATGTTCTAGCTGGGCTTACCCCCGCAGTGGCGCCGCGCGCCCCATCAACTCTGCCGATTTTCGCCTTCACGCACATAAAGGAGTCCCGCCATGCGCGACAAGCTCGAAAAGATCATTAAGGCCTACGAGGAGCTCGAGAAGAAGCTTTCCGACCCGGCCGTCGCCTCCGACATCAAGGAGTTCACGCGTCTCAACAAGGAGTACGCACACCAGTCCGACCTCATCGCCGCCTCGCGCGAGTACATCGGCGCGCTCGATGACATCGAGGCCGCCAAGGAGATGCTCCGCGACACCAGCGATGCGGACGAGAAGGAGATGCTCCAGATGGACATCTCCGAGAACGAGGAAAAGCTTCCCCAGCTCGAGGAAGACATCAAGTACATGCTCATCCCGAGTGACCCCAACGACGACAAGAACACCATCGTCGAGATTCGCTCCGCCGCCGGTGGCGACGAGGCAGCCATCTTCGCCGGCGACTTGTACAAGATGTACCAGCGCTTCTGCGAATCGCGCGGCTGGAAGACCACCGTGCTCGATTCCAGCCCCAGCGAGGCCGGCGGCTTTAAGTCCATCGAGTTCAAGGTCGAGGGCGACCGCGTCTACTCCGTCATGAAGTTCGAGTCCGGCGTGCATCGCGTCCAGCGCGTTCCCAAGACCGAGTCCCAGGGCCGCATCCAGACTTCAACGGCTACCGTCGCCGTGCTTCCCGAGGCCGAGGAAATCGACGTCCAGATCAACCAGTCCGACCTGCGCATCGACACCTACTGCGCCTCCGGCCCTGGCGGTCAGTGCGTTAACACCACCTACTCCGCCGTGCGCATCACCCACCTGCCCACCAACACCGTGGTGCAGTCGCAGGAGCAACGTTCCCAGATCCAGAACCGCGAGGTCTGCATGCAGATGCTGCGTGCCCGTCTGTACGAGATGGA
>CAVKNR010000297.1:0-14093 GCA_963657575.1 Sodaliphilus sp. | reverse complement strand
CACTCGATTCCGTGCTTGCTGAACACGTCCTTTAGACCGGAAAGGTCCCCGTCGGCAACGTCCTTCATGGCGCTCGTGGCGTCCTGGACGCTGATGGAGCCGTCGGAGATGCCCTGTGCGAGCAACTCCGCGATGCTGAGTCCGAGCGGCTGCATCTCGGGCGGCAGCGATGCGACCGCGGAGTTGACGCCGTTCTTAACGAACTCCATGGCCTGGTCGATTGTCACCTTGCCACTGCTGATACCAAGAGCCAGCGAATTGGCGATGCCGGTTCCGAACTGCTCGAACTGCGGGGCGATGCCCTCCATCGCGCCGGCGAGGTTGTTCACGTTCTCGGTGAGGCTCTCGGATAGCTCGAGTGCCTTCTGCGCGTTGTCGTTGGCCTTCTCCTGCGCCTTGGTGGCCTTGTCGAGGGCTTCCTTCTCCGCGGAGTTCGCGGACACCGTCTCGTACAGCGAGGCGGCCTGCTCGCGAGTCATGTGGACGCTCTCGTCGAGTCCGGCGAGGTAGTTGTCGATCCACTTCTCTTTGTCGCCGTAGGCCTTGTTGTACGCCTCCTGGGCCTTCTGGGCCTTGATGGTGGCGCGGGCCTCCTCCTCCATATACTCTGCCGCGACCTTGGAGTATGCCTGCTTCCTGGCGTTCAGCTCCCAGGCGTCGGCGTTCGCCTTGATCTCTGAGGTGCTCTTTGACAGTGCGCCGGCTGCGGCATCGGTGACCTCGACCGAGTCGCCGGTAATCTCGTTGTACTTCTTGACTGCCTCGGCGAGAAGCTCCTGCTCGTATTCGCTGAGCTGCGACTTAGTCGTCAGCCTCTCGATGGTGCCGATGTAGTTATCGAGCAGGATGCTGTTCGTGCCGATGTCGTCGAGCGACTCGCCGAACGCCTCTCCTGTCTCCTTCATCGACTCGTATACGTCGTTGATCTCGTCCTTGAGGGTCGCGTACGTGTCTCCGAGGCCCTGGACCGAGCCATTGTGCTCAGAGACGATGTCTGAGACGTCGCGGAGCGCACCTGCGACGAGTTCCTGCTCAGCCTTCCACTTCTGGTACTCGCCGACGAGAGCGGCTACGACCCCGACGGCAAGTCCGATTGCGGCGATGGGAAGCGCAGTCTTCAGCACGTTGCTCGCGCCAGCAAGGAGCTTTGTCCCCGTTACGGCGAGCTTCTCCTTGGCGGTGAGTCCCGAAAGCTCGTCGGCCATGGCCGCAGCCCTCTTTGCCACGTTGGCGGACGCGCTATTCAGCTTGGACAGATGGTCCTTGAGCTGTCTTGCGCCGGTTCCGGCGGTTCCGATAATGGACAGCGCCGGGCCGGCAGCGGCGACCAGCAATCCAGCGCCGGCAGCGGCCTGCCTGAAGCCGACGTCCGCGTTGGAGAACTCCTTCGCGGCCTTGCCGGCCACGTCGGCGATATTGGAGAAAACGGGGGCCAGTGCGTCGCCGAGTGCGGACGCGGCGTTCTCGCCGGCGTTCTCGATTCGGGAGATTGAGCCGGACAGGCCCTCTGCCTTCTTGCTCGCCTCGGCGGCGGCATCGCCCGCGTCCCCCCACTCGTCGCTCACGCCGCTCCATGCGTCGCGAGACATCGTGAGGTTGTCGTCGAGTCCCTCGACCGTCTGCATCAGGCCCTCGACCGCCTGCTTCTGGCGGACCGAGGTGATGCCGAGGTCGACGAGGGTCGCGTCGGCGGAACCGCCGCTCTCCTCGATTCCCTTGAGGCCCTCGACGAACGCCTTCAGCACGGCAGTCGGGTCCTTGTCCCATGCGGCCTTGAAGTCCTCCGCGGACATCTGCGACGTCCTTGCAAAGGCGTCGAGCGAGCCTCCGCCCTGTGCCACGGCAGTCTCGATGTTGGACATCGTCTTGCTGATGGCGGTGCCGGCGGACTCGGCGTTCTGGCCGGTCGACGCGATGGACGAGGCCCATGCGAGGATGTCCGGCGTGGTCATGCCGATGATTGAACCCATGGAACCGATGCGCTTGGCGATGTCGATGATCTGCGACTCGGTGGATGCGCCGTTGTTTCCGAGGCGCACGAGCGAGTCGGAGAACGCCGGCATGTGGCTCTCGTCGAGGTCGTCGAGGATGTTCGCGAGCTGTCCGAGGGCAGTCGCGGCCTCGTCGGCATTGAGGTCGGTGGCGACGTCGATGTTCGAGACGGTCGTCGCAAACGTGTCGAGCGCCTCTGTGGCGATTCCAAGCTCGCCGCCGATTGCCTGGATTGACAGGATCTGCGACGCGGACGTTACATGCGTGTTGGAGAAGTCGATTGCGGCCTGTTTGAGGCTCTCGAAGTCCTGCTCGGTGCCGTTGACAGTCTTGCGCATGTCGCGGTAGGCGGAGTCCATGTCGTTCGCGGCGCTGATGGACGCGCCGCCGAGCGCTACCATCGCCGGGGTCAGCGTGGCGGACAGCGTCATGCCTAGCGACTTCACGGTGGACCATCCGAACTCGACGGTGCCACCCATGTTGCGCATGGACGATGCGAGTTCGTCGACCTGAATCTTGGCTTCCTCGGCGGACTGCTTGACCTCGACGTACTCCTTCTGCATGTTCGCGGAGTCTCGGGCGGATGCCGCCTTCTTCTCCTCCGCGGACAGCTCGTACACGGCGGTCTTTGCCCTGAGCACGGCCTCTGCGGCCTGCTTGTAGTCGTCCTCTGCGGACTTTGCGGACTGGTCGACCTGCTTCATGCGGCTCTCGGCGTCCTGGAGGGCCGCCTTGGCGTACTGAAGCTCCGAATTGATGCCGGACCAGTGCTCGGTGGCCTTCTGCGCCTCGATTGCGACGTTCTTGGTGGATGCGGCGACCTTGTCGACGCCGGACTCCTCGTACGCCTTCAGCTTGTCGCCGAGAAGCTCGGCCTTGCGCTTGGCAAGCTCGGCCGCCTGGGCGAGGTCGTTCAGCTTGCGCTCGGCCGCCATCATGTTGTTCGGGTTCATCTTGAGGGCCGCGTCGCAGCGCTTCGCGTCTGCGACGAGGTCCTTTATGGAGGCGTCCATCTTCTCGACCTCTCGGTCGGTAGTGATGAACCCCTGGGCCAGGTTCGACGGGATGTTGAGCTTGCCCATCTGCGTGGACAGGCTCCTCACGTCGGACGTGGTCACGTCGATCTCGTTCTCGAGATGCTTCAGCTCGGCCACCTGCTTGGCGGCCTCGTTCTCGTCGAACGCCTGCTGCCACGCGCCGCGCATCTCCAAGATGGCGTCGATGTCGTCATCCGTGACGAGTCCGACTTCCTTCAGCTTGGCGACGGTCGTCTCGAACTCCTCGTTGGAGCTGCGGATGGCGTCGGAGAGCTTGAAGTCGTCGGGGAACTCATCCATCGCGCGTGCGGCCTTGTTGATTGGGCCGTACATCTTGTCGAGTTCCGCGTTGAGCGCGTTGTATCGCTTGAGCGCGAGCTGTGCGTTCAGGGCCGCGTTCTCGGTGTGCTCCGCAAGCTCCTTGACGCTTCGGTCGGTACCGGCGGCGGTCGCCCTGGACAGCTGCTCGTGGGCCTCCTTGAGCGTCCTGAGCTTGAGGGCGGCCTCCTGTGCGCGGTCCTTGAGAAGTTCGTACTTTCGCGTGACGTTGGTCAGGCTGCCGGGGTCGAGGTTGGAGGCCTTGGTGATGGCCTTGAGCTGCCTTTGAGTCTCGGCACCGGCCTTGGTAGCTGCCTTGAGGGCGGCAGTGAGCTTGGTGGTGTCGCCGCCGATCTTGATGGTCAGTCCGCGATATGCGTCCGCCATGGGTCACCATGCCCTTTCTGTTAACCGAGCAGCCGGTCTATGTCTTCTAGGGTTGCGTCGCGCGCGCCGTCGGAGCTGTTCCGCTGTGGCACGGTCGACTGGAGGAACATCAGCAGCTCCGGAAGGCGCATCGTCATCAGGCGGTCCCACGGGATGCCCGCGCGGAGGCCGGATGAGAAGATTCGCGTGTACCGGAGCGGGTCTTCGCCCGATTCGCCGGACTGTGCCGGCACTCCTTTAAGAGCGGGTGTGAAACAGGCCGCGCTGCGTCTCCTCGAACGCAGCGAAGTTGGTGTCGCGCATGTTCACCTGGCCGAGACCCATGAGCCACTGCTTGAACGTCGGGCAGGCGTCGCCGGCGACGTCGCAGGCTGTCTTGCGCATGGCCCACATGACTCGCAGCGTCGCGTCCCATCGGTCCTTCGTGTAGTCGATTACGGTGTTGACGTACTGGGGGAAGGCCCTGCGCACGAGTGCGGACGTGGCCTTCGGAAGCGGCTTCTGCTTACCGGTCTTCTCGTCGACGGGCATGTTCTCGGCGAGCCTGTTCTCGACGAACTCGGCGGTCACCACCTCGCCGCTGTCATCACCGAGATCGACCCTGCCGTAGAAGTCAGCGATGAGGGACACGCCGAACTCCTGCTCGTACAGGTAGGTCGTGTACGCGGAGCAGATGTACTCAAGCTCCCCGGTGCCGTCGATGTCGTATTTCATGCTGTCTACCTTTCCTTGTAGGCGTTAAAAGAGACACGCGGGCCCCTCGCCCGCCTACCCGACGAGAGGTCCGCGTGTTTCTTTCAAAAGAAAAGGGGCACCCGCAGGTGCCCCTTTCAGCTGTTTGTCTAGGCCGAAGCGGTCGGAAGCAGGACGCTATCGAAGAAGGAGTCGTACTTGGCCTTGTCGGTGGACTTGACGGTGGCCTTGGAGATGCTCTTGGCCTCGCCCTTGACCTGGAGCTGCTTGCCTGCGGCGGAGAAGCTGTAGGTGTCGGTGTCGGGGTCGGTCGTGTCCTCCTTGGTGTTCGCCTCGGTGTTGGGGCGAGACAGCTTGCAGCTGTAGTAGACGCAGCGGCGCTTGTAGGGGTCGCCGTTGACCTCGAACATCAGGGCGAACTCGACGCCGGTGCTGTCCATGTCCTCGAGCAGGAGTCCGCTGTCGTCGATATATCCGAGCAGGTCGATGAGCATCTGCTCCTCGGTGTCGGCAAGCTCAAGCTCGCCGGAGATGCTGGAGGAGTCGACGAAGGTGGCGTAGACGACGTCATCGGCGTAGAACTTGGTCACGTCGCCGTCGTACTCGACGGTGAGCTTCTTAGCGCCGGGTGCCTTGACGGGCGTCTTGTACTGGGACTTCTCGGGGTCCCAGACGGCATAGTGGACGTTCTTGAGTCCGTACTTAACCTTTGCCATTGGTTAGTTTCCTTCCTTGGTAACTGTGAAGTAATAGGAGACGATTCGCGCGTGCTCCGACTCCGACCAGTCCTCGTACACGCAGACGGGTCCGAACGCCCGTTTTAGGGCCATCAGAAGGGCTGTCTCGACCACCGGGTCGGCCTGCCTCTCGATGAGTTCGACCCGGTACCTCGGCATCGAGTACCAGTTGTCGTCGTCCGCGTACTGCTCTCCACCGGAGTCGAGCGAGTAGACGAAGAACGGCGGCTTGACCTTCGACCCCTCCGGGTACGCCTGGTGCGTTCCGGCGAGGCCGGTGGACCTGCACGCCTCGTAGACGAGCCTGTCGTACGACCCGAACAGCTCGAGAGCCTCTCCGATGTGCGCAGTCGGCTCGACGACCTCGACGTTCGCGCCGATGACGATTCCGTCCTCGGTCTTTCCGAGCGGTCCGGTCAGTGTCGCGCCGCTGACGCCCACGTTGCTCATAGGTCGGCCTCCAGCCTCTGGACGAGCGATTCATATGCCTTCTGGAAGCCGCGCTCGGCCGCCGGGGCGACGTGGGGCCTTCCGGGCACGCGGCCGCCGCCGATGGTGGCGTGGCCTTTCTCGAGGAGGTGCGGGAGGCCAGGTTTCGTCGAGTAGACGTGCGACTCGGGCTTCTCCTCGGTCCCCTCGACCCTGTAGCGGATCGACTTGCTGTAGTCGCCAGTGCGGACCGGAGCGCCATCGCGCCACGCCTGCTTTGCCTCCTCGGAGCCGTCCCTTACGGACTCGAGCAGGTCGTCGCACGATACGGCCTTGATGTCTCCGAATATCTCGTCGAGCGCCGATGCGAAGGCGTCGGCCCCGACAGTCCTGCTAGCCATTGGAGACGTGCCTCCCCAGCTGTAGCTTCACGAACTCGCCAGAGACTGATGCGTTCTCGACGTCGTACTGGACTCCGCCGAACTCGACCTCGCTCTCGCCCGAGTACTCGTCGGCTCTGAGCTGGATGAGGGCGTCGGCGCGGAGGCCGACGTCGAACGACGTGGCCCATAGGTCGCTGCCGACGGTGAAGCGGTTGCAGTAGCGCATCCTGCGCTCCGGCTGCCCCTGAATCACGTTTCCGGCCTCGTCCTGGACCATGTCGGGCCACGCGAGCAGGAAGCAGACGTCGTTCCACCTCATTTGCCATCGCCACCGTAGGACGTCGGCGAGTTGAGGATGTCCACGACCGTCTGCCTGTATGCGTCCTCGAAGCGGGACGCGTCGCTGTTGTCGTAACCGAACCTCGACTTCGCGAAGAGGACGACCGCCATCTTCGCGAGCGGGTCGGAATCGACGAGGGCCTCGTCGACGCCAACGCGGTTAAGGTCGCGCTTGGCCGCCTCGATGAGGCCCTGAATCTCCGTATCGAAGGCATCGGAGGTGACGCGCAGGGCCACCTTGACCTCGTCTAGGAGCGCCATGCCGCGTCACCTCCCATGGGCTAAGCCGTCTTCTTGGGGGCGGAGATGACGAGCAGGCCGTTGGTGTCGCCGAGCTTGCCGTCGACGACGGTCTGCATCTTGAGCTTGGTGACGTTCTTGTCCTCGTCGTTCCAGCGGACGGAGCGCATGCCCATCTGCTGGTTGACGATGTAGTTGGACAGGTTGCCGAACAGGATGCAGGGGGTGTCGGCTGCGCCGCCCTTGGCGTCCTCGTAGTTGGGCAGGATGTCCTCGGGGACGATGTTCACGTTCTTGCCCATCAGGCGGTAGGACTCGCTGTGAGCGCCGTCGAGGCCGTAGTTGACGCGGGCGACCGGCTGGCCGTTGGCGTCGACCATGCCGTCGACGTAGGTGTCCCACGTGGCCTGGGTCATGGTCCACTCGCCGCGGCTGCGGTACGGGGCCTTGACCTTCTTGAGGATGTTGGCCCAGCCTGCCCACGTGCCGATGGCCTTCTCGTCGAAGGTCACCTTGTTATCGGCGGTGAGTCGGGGGTCCTTGAGGATGCCGAGCGGCATACCGGAACCGCTGCCGTTCACGCCGGCTGCCTCGAGGGCGCGGACCATGGCCTCTGCGCACTTCTCGGGGAACTGGCGCTGGAACATGTCCATGGTGGTCACCTGGGACAGGAAGCTCTGAGCGACCTTGACCTCGAGCATGTAGTAGAGGAAGGAGATGCGGCTGGGGTCGGTTGCCTTCTGGGTGTCGGAGGGCTTGGCCTCGGTGACCCAGCTGGCGGTGGGCAGGTAGTCCCAGATGCTGATCTCAAGGCCGCCCTGGACGTTCATCTTGGTGAACTTGGGCCAGATGGTGCCGTACTCGGACATCTTCTGGATGATGGTGTTCGAGAGGGTGGTCGGGATGAAGTGCGGGACGTCGGAGGTCTGCGTGAAGGCGTCGGCGCGGACGTTCTCGGGGACCATGCCGCGAGTCACGAGGCCGTCGGGGTACTCGATGCCGCGAACGGTGTAGTCGTAGAAGGCGCGGTTGTAGTCCTCGGTGTCGAACGGGTCCTCGTTGCGGGTGACGGAGACGTCGGGCTTGGCGGTCTGAGCGCCGCCGGTGACGAGTGCGCCGGCACCGCTGGCGACGGCGGCGACACGGGAGGAGCGGAGGGCGTTGGCCTGGTTGCGGCGCTCGACCTCCTCCTGGATGAGGCGGACCTCCTCGTTGAGGACGTCCATGCCGACGGTGCTGTCGGCGTTGTCGAGTTCGGCGACTACCTCGGCACGGCGGTGCTCGAGGGAGGCGTCATCGAGGGCGCGGTACTGGGCCGCGTCCATGGGGATGAACTCCATTTTCTTGTTCCTTTCGTTAGAGCAAACGTAGCTTGAGCGCGGCCGCCTGACGCTGCCTGCGCTCGTTCTCGCGGCGCACCAACTCCTGGTGCTCCTGCTCGATCACTCCGTCGAGGTAGGAACGCGCGTGAATCTCTGTGTCTTGGTCGGCCGGGATGGAGACGGCGGATACGTCGAACACCTTCTCGACCTTGGTGATATAGCTGGTGCGGGTTTCCTCGTCCCATTCCCAGCCGTCAGGGGCGATGTTGAAGCCCCAGCTCATCTTGTCGATGAGCCCGTTGCTGATGGCCTCGTACAGGTCGCGGCCGGCCTGCGAGCCGCTGAGGTCGGCGCGAACGAACAGGCCGTGCTCGTCGGCGGTAAGCTCAAGCGTGCCGTTCTTCAGGCGTGCCAACGTCTGGCCGTCGTGGTTCAGCTGGAAGATGACGTCAGACATGTCAGCGCCGACAAGGGCCGTGGAGCGGATGCACTCCTTTGCGCCGCGCACGAAGTCATACGGAACGTCGAAGGTGGTCGCGTATCCCTCGACCGTGTACGCGCTCTTGCGGTCCTCGGTTTCAGGGGCCGCATGGAACACGCCGGCGAAGCTGCGGTACTCGCGCTGGTCAGGTTTGTAGGGCATCAGTCGTCCTCCTCCTTCTTTCCCTTGGTGTCGACGTCGTTGTAAATGGCGTCGTCGCCCTCGAGGTCAAGCTCGCCCTCGCCGTAGCTGTTGCCCTTCGGGCGTGCCACGAGCGGGGTCTTGCCACCCGTCTGCACCTGGACGTTTCCGTCAGCATCGAACACGACGTACTCGCCGCGCTCGATGAAGACGTCGCCTCCCGGCACGGGCGGCAGCTGTAGGACCTCGCGCGACTCGTTGATGGTCATGACGCGACGGTCGAGCATGTCTCGGATCATGTTTCGCTTGGATGCGTTGGTGGCGTACTCCAGCCTGTTCGCGCTGAAGCAGATGCCGTTGCCGTGGCGGCGCTCGATGGGCGTGAACAGCATCTGGCTGAGGCCCTCTCCGAGCTGGACAGCGAACGGCTCAATCTGGCTCTCGTAGAACGCGCCGAACGTCTCCTCGGAGTACTTAGACTGGATGATGTCCTCGTTGATTCCGAAATAGTTATAGACGTTCGTCTCGATGCGCTCCATCTCGCCGGAGTCGATGGTGTAGTTCTGAGGCTCCACCTGCTTGATGTTCTCGAAAGTGTTGTCGTAGAGCATCAGGCCCGAGGTGTTCTTTGAGCTTAGGTTCGTCTCCGAGAACTCTTTTCGCTTCCTGTCGAGGTCCTCCGGCCTGACGGAGCCGTTGATAGCGCCGATGAACTGAATCTTGGCGGAGTTCTTGATTGCGACCTCCTGCGCCTGCTCCTGGTAATCCATGAGCGCGAGCGTCGAGTTCAGTGCGTCGTTGGCGCTGCCGAAGAAGTCGCTCTCGTACTGGAAGCGTGTCAGCAGGCACACGTACCTGAGTTCGATTGCCATCGTGTCGCCGGAGTCGAGGTAGAACCTAATCCAAGGCTCGCCGGCGTACTCGACGACCTCGGCGTGTGCGAACTTCAGCGGGAACAGGCCCGTGATGTTGCCGCCGGTGTCGAGCGACGGGACGACCGCCGCCGTGTTGTCGTTGAGCATGATGGTCATGAGGCGGGCCAACATCTTAGGCCAGCTCATGTACTGGTTGGGGGCGGTCAGGATCATGCGCTTGATGCGCGGTTTGGAGTCGCCAAGCACCTCGGGCTTGAGTTTCGACGCGAACATGGCGCTCTTCTCGATTGCTGAGCGCGTGAGGGCCTTCTCGTAGAGCTGTCCGCCCCACGTGGAGAAAGCCGGTGCGTATTCGGTTAGCGTCTTGAACTCTGGCGCGAGCACGACCTTGGAGGCCTGCTGTGCGTGCTTGGGACGGAAAATATCTAGAAGTCCCATGACCCAAATGTAAGGCAGTGACGCCGGCAGTCAAGACGAAGGTTCCTTCGCCGAAGAAACCTGCGGCGAAGGAACCTGCTGCTACATGGACGCCTCGTAGTCCTCCCAGTGCCGCTTGAGGCACACGTAGGCGCAAATCTCGGCGGCCCACCCGTCGATGCGGCCGGACGAACCGTTGGCCTTGACGGGCTTGATGTTGTCGTTGGTGTCCGTGATTATGCCGACGTTCATGCGGCACCACTGGTTGACGGGGTTGTTGTTGTCGACGATGCCCTTGCGGTCGTAGACGGTCCTTATCTCCTTCATGGGGATGGACAGGGTCTGCGGGCCGAATCGGACCTCCTCGCTGCGTTTCTTGCCGACGAACTGGCGGGCCATGTCCTTCCACGAGTCGTCCTGGAGGTGCCACGGGTCGTATCCCATGGCGAACGGGTAGACGTTGAACTCGTCCCTGAGCTGCTGCATCCACTCGAACACGACTCGGTGGTCGATGGTGTTTCCGGGCACCACGCGCACCAGCCCGGCGTCAATCCACCTGTCGTACGGCACGTTGTCGCGGTTCTTGCGCAGGCCGCTCTTGCGGTGGTGCTCGAGCTGCGACTCCGGTATCCAGTACATAGACATCTCGTAGATTTTGGGGTCGTCCGGCCTCATCATGAGCGCCTGTGCGCTGGTGAGGTCGATGGTGTCCGACGCGTCGTAGCCGACGATGCAGTAGCGGAAGCCCATGTCCTTCCAGTCGAACTCCTCGCGGTTAACGGCCTGCTCGAACGTGAGCCATGCCGACGCGCGGTTCTCCGGCATGTTGAAGTCCTTGGTCAGGACCGTCGGAAGGTAGCTCGGGTCGTTCTTGGCCTTCTGCACCTGGGCGCGGAGGTACTCGACCTTCTTGACCGTGCCGAGGCCCGGGTTGGCCTTGACCCAGCACGACTCGTCGGTCCACTCCGCGCGGCTGTCCAGCTCGTAGACGAACGGTAGGAAGTGGTCGTCCTCGAACTGCCCGTCGAGCCAGCGCGACGCGTAGTCGTACTGGTCGTCGAACAGGTTGTCTCGGTTGAAGCCGTTGGTCGTCACCTCGAGAATCATCGGCTGGTCGCGTGCGGCGGTGGCCTGCTTGACGAGGTCGAACAGGTCGCGGTTCACGATGGCGTGAAGCTCGTCGACCACGGCGCAGTGTACGTTCAGGCCGTCGAGCGAGCGCGTCTGCGACGACAGCGGCGTGTAGTATCCGCGGTTCGAGTCGAAGATGAGGCCGTCCTGGTGTCGCGACGGGATGATGCCCTTGTGCAGGCGCTTGCTGAGCGCAGGCGACTGCGAAACCATCGACAGCATCGCGCCGTACATGAGGGACGCCTGGTCCTTGTTCGTGGCGACGGAGTAGAGCTGCGGGGCGAACTCCCCGTCCTTCGTCATGAGGTACAGCGAGATTGCCGCGCCAAGCTCGGTCTTCCCGTTCTTACGCGCGATGATGAGCAGGACCTCGTTGAACTGCCTCATGCCGAGTTCGTCGACGAAGCCGAACGCAGTCTCGATGAAGGCAAGCTCGTAGTCCTCGAGGACGAGGTGCTTTCCAACCTTGCCCTGCGAGATGAAGATGAACCTCTCGATGAACTTGACGGGCCTCAGCGCCTTCTCGGCGTCGTAGTGCCAGCACTTGTACCCGTCGTCGAAGCGGTCGATCATCTTCTTGGCGAGCTTGATGACTTTCTGGCTCGTCGTTATCTTGCCGTCGATGACGTCCTGGAAATACCTCTTTGCCTCGAGTCCGTCGCGCTCGGGAGGCACGTACCCGCCGGATGGCTTCCTAGAGTTCATCGAAGCCGTCGTCCTCGGGGACCTCGCGCTCGTTGTCCTTGCAGAACTTCTTGATTGCCGACGCGACCGCAATGGTCTTGGTCACGAGGCGCTGGTACGCGATGAAGTACTTTGACTCCTCCTTGACCTCATGGCGGTTTCCGGAGCCTCCGCGCTCCGTGACCTCGACGATGCCGTAGGTGTCGACCATCGCCTTAAGCTCGTCCATCTGGTCGAGCATCCACACGTACTCCTCGAGCATGTCTTTCGCGAGCGCGAGGTTGAGGCCGTCGAGGTTGCTGATGAGCGCCGCAAGCTCCTCGACGCGCCCGTCCTTCTTCTTAGTCAAGCGGAACCGCCCTTCCATCTGGTCCGAAGGCCATGCGAGGCCTGTAGTCGTCCGGGTAGTGAATCTCTGCGTGGCAGTCGCGGCACACGCGCATGAGGTTCGACTGGTCCAGCGAGATGCGCGAGTCCGTGATGTTCTCGGGCGTCAGGTAGACCTTGTGGTGGACTATCTCGGCCGGGACGAGCCTGCCGGTAGTCTCGAAGCACCTCTGGCACATCCCGGACGGGCACACGGCACCGGACGGGTACGTGATGGTGCGCTCCATGGCGAGTTTCCTCGCCCTCTCCCAGCCTTTCGACTTGTAGAAGCGCCTAGCGAACTCCCTAGCCAGGGGAATCACCTACTTTCATTCGTCTTATTCATTTAGCCGTACTCTACGTCCGTAATATACGACAGATTGTCCAAAAATTGAGTTTTTCAAATTCGGTTTTCGCATTAAATTGACTCCCCGCGCCGGACCCCCTCTTGGCACCAATGCCTATATACCCGGGGGGATGGTGGGTTACAGAAACTATCGGTTTTTATGCAATTATTCAATTCCTGGGCCGTTCTATGCACAGCTACAGACAGCCCGCCTACCTGCTGCTATGCTGCTCCACCTGCAGAAACGTTACCGGCCTGCTGCCTGCCGGCCTATGATCCAGGGCCACGGAGTTATGCACGACGGCGGCCAGTATGCCGGCCGTCCTAAAATTGTTGTGGAAAGTGCTGGACAGATCAGCGCCAACGGTTGTAAGGTCTTGCCAACGGCTGGAGCAACGGACAGAACGTCCGGCGGCCAGTCAAAGAAAAGGCCGACCACTGCGCCAACAGTGACCGGCCAACGTCCCAACGTAGTAAAGGAGATCGGGACAATGTACGAGTATAGCATCATCAACAAGACAGCCGAGGCGGCCGGGCCGCTGGCTGACCTCGAGGCCGTGGAGCGCGTAAGGGATGGCATAGTAAAGGCCGCTACGCAGCACTGGCGCTGCCATATCATGGAACGCTCGAACCTCGACCAGGCACTGCGTTACGCCGAGCTTAACGACCAGCTGCGCAATATGAGCGCCTACGTTGTGGCGTGCCCGGTGTGCGGCCGCCCGGTTAGGTACGATCATCTGGCCCAGGACGCCTACGGCGACGACATGTGCCCGGACTGCTTAATAGCTGCCGGTTACGTCAAATGCGACCACTGCGGCGAGTGGATCGACGAGGACGATACGACCGAGGTTGACGGCGAGACGTGGTGCTCGGCGTGCGTCGACAGCGACGCCGAGCCGTGCGACCACTGCGGCGAATACCACAACTCGGATAACCTGGAGACTGTGCACGTCTGGATCAGCTATCGTTGTGACACGATTGACGAGGCGTGGTGTGAAAGCTGTCGAGATGATAGCGCGTATACCTGCGACAGCTGCGGGGAGTTTTACGCCGGCTTTGGAGACTGCGACGGCGAAACCCTAGTGCACGGCCGCGACGGCGAGGAAAACTACAGACACCTGTGCCCGTCGTGCGAGGATCAACTACCCCACTGCTACGAGTGCGGGAGCGCACTTGAAACAGACTGCTACCGAGACGCCTACGGCGATGCCTACTGCTGCGACTGCAAGCCGGAAAGCAAATACCTACAGGACTACGACCACACTTACGCAAGCAACTACTACCGCACAAAGGACGACCCGACGCCCGCCGGCCTTTATCTGGGCGTCGAGCTTGAAACCGAGGCATACCGAACCGAGGACCCGGAAGCGCTGGCCAGGGACGTTATCATGGCCGTTGGAGATGAGCGCGTCGTGTGCAAGGAGGACGGGAGCCTAACGGACGGCTGCGAGATCGTAACGCAGCCTATGAGCGCGGCCTACCATCTGGCACCGCTCGACGACCTGGACGGCCGCCGGCTCTGGGACGTGATCCTCGACACGTGCGCCGAACACAACGCCCGCTCGCACAACGGCGGAAACTGCGGCCTGCATATCCATATTTCGCGCACCTGGCTCGACACTGACGACAAAGTAACGACGTTTATACGCCTGGTGCAAGGCCACGCTGCCGAGTGGCAGGTATTCAGCCGTCGAAACATCTACAATATGAGCTATTGCAGGCTTGAAAGCGGGCTCATAATGTTCAGGTTATGGTTGAAGGTCCGGGACACGTTC
>CAVKNR010000296.1:0-17371 GCA_963657575.1 Sodaliphilus sp. | reverse complement strand
GCTGCTGAGGGGCGGTCCCAATGCCGCTCGCACCGCAAGGCCGAACCTCTTCTATCCCATCTATATCGATGAGGAGACCGCGACCATTAAGGAGCTCGGCGCTTCTCTCCCCCTTGAACAAGACTGGACAAAGATACCGACAAAAACGGGTCTCAGGGCAGTTTGGCCTATTAGGACCGATGGCCGAGAGGCGACTTGGAGGATTTCCCAGAATGCTCTACAGGCCAAGCTTGATCGCGGGTGCGCAAAAGTAGGTGAGTACAACAAAAAGAGTGATCGGTACTCCCTCCTTTACCTAGGAGATTCCCAAGAGGAGCGTCTCAAGAATGGAGAAATTAAACTCATCGGCAAGGCTGAGGATGGGTCCTTGCTTCTCGAAGAGCAGGGAGAGCGCTCTGCCATTCCAACAACTGTTTGGAGTGGCACGCAGTTCTCTGCCGGTGAATACGGGAGCCGATATATCAAAAAGTTCATCGGCGATAGGCGCTTCACATTTCCAAAGTCCCTTTATGCGACCGAGCTCTCAATCGCTTCCGTTGTTGCCGACAAGCCCGACGCCCTTGTAGTCGATTTCTTCTCAGGATCGGGCACCACGGCACATGCCGTCATGCGCTTGAACCATCAGGACGGCGGGCGCAGGCGCTCCATCAGCGTAACGAATAACGAGGTCTCCGAGGACGAATCCAAAAAGCTCACCAAGCGCGGTCTTCGCCAGGGCGACCCCGAATGGGAGGCGCTGGGCATCTGCCAGTACGTTACCAAACCACGCGTCACGGCGGCCATCACGGGCAAGACGCCCGAGGGCGATTCCATCAAGGGTGACTACAAGTTCACCGACGAGTTCCCCATGGCCGACGGCTTCGAGGAAAACGCCGTCTTCTTTGACCTCACCTACGAAGACCCGGACGCCGTCGAGCTGGGCGTAGCCTTCGAGGAGATCGCGCCCCTGCTCTGGCTGCGCGCTGGTTCGCGTGGCAGCATCATCAAGCACGAGCAGCCGGGCTTTGCCATGGCCGACGCGTACGCCGTCCTCTTCGACTTTGCTTCGGTCGGCGCTTTCATAGACGCCGTCAAGCAGAATGCCAGCATAGGGTGCGCCTATGTGATCACGGACGACACGGCTCGATACGCCTCCGTCAAGGCACAACTGCCTGGGCTCGACGTCGTCCGCCTGTACGAGAACTACCTGCAATCGTTCAAGATTGCCGCCGAGGATGCGGTGAGGTAAACATGAGAGTCGAACTTAAGGATTTCCAAGCCGGTGCGGTCGCGACCCTGGCGAACAAGTTGCAGTCGATGCGCCGACGCTACGAGCAGGACGGCGAGCTGTCCTCGATATGCCTCGCATCTCCCACGGGGTCGGGCAAAACGGTCATGTGCGCAGCGACGATCGAAGCGCTCTTCTTCGGAGACGACGATCTGAGCCTCATGCCTGACGAGAATGCCGTCGTTCTTTGGCTCTCGGATTCCCCGAGCCTGAACGAGCAGACGGGCGTGCGTTTCTCAAACGTGGCGGACAAGCTGGCAGACAGCATCCTCGACAGGCGCCACCTGGTCACAATTACCAACGACTTCGGAGCCGCGCACGACATTCTCGAGCCGCGCCACGTCTATTTCCTCAGCAAGGACCTACTCAGTAAGAACGGCCTGCTCACAAAGGGTAGTGAGGCCAACTCCGGCCGCGTGTTCTGGGACATCCTTGACCGCACCATCAGGGACCCGGAGCGTAACCTCTATCTGTTCATCGACGAGGCGCACCGCGGCTTGGGCGCCAATGCCTCGAGCGAGCGCGGCACGGTGACTATCTACGCCAGCCTCATTGATGGGCTCGACGGCCGTGCAGCGATGCCCATCGTCGTCGGGGTCTCTGCCACGCCGCAGAGGTTCGAGGCGGCCATGGACCAGCGCGCCGATCGCGTGCGTATGCCAAAGGTCGCTGTGACCCCTCGCGAGGTCCAGGAGTCAGGTCTGCTCAAGGACATCATCGAGTTGCGCGTGCCAGAGAAGGACGACCCAGTCGAGCACCAGTACCTCACTATGGCGTGCGAGCGCTATGCCCTGGCCTGCCGCGAGTGGGGCGAGTACTGTGCCCGCGAGGGCGAGAGCCCCGTCAACCCGCTGCTGCTCATCCAAGCGGTGGACAACGTGAGCAGCTCGGCCCTGGCTGAGATGTGCGACCAGATCACGGGCCTGGTCCCCGGCCTTTCCGAGGCGATGTCGTTCGCCAACGTCTTCGGCGAGCATAAGGACATCGCGGCGGGAAAATACCTCATCCCCTATGTCGAGCCCGAGTTCGTTCAGGACACCTCGCGCATTCGCGTGCTCTTCGCCAAGGAGGCTGTCTCCAACGGATGGGACTGCCCGCGAGCGGAGGTCATCTTCTCGCAGCGCAGGCGTTCGGACTCGACCTATATCGCACAGCTCGTGGGACGTATGGTACGCACCCCGCTCGCGCGGCGCATCGAATCCGATGATCTTTTGAACTCCGTCGCCTGCTACCTGCCCCAGTTCAATCCCGAGAGCACTCAGGACGTAGTCGACTACCTCATGGGCCGCAAGGACGACATGGGCGAGAGCTCCATCGGCAAGCAGAACATCGTTCTCAACCCCGTGACTATCACGGCGGCTGCGCCCAAGTCCGAAGCCGACTACCAACAGGAGCTCAAGGCGTACGAGGAGAACGAGAAGGCCATTGAGGCGGCGCGGCAGGCACAACCCGGCTACCAGGCGCCACTTGCCGGCATCGCGATTCAAGAGCCGTTGGACATGCAGGGAACGCAGCCCTCGCTTGCCTCGGCGGTCAGGCCCGTCGACGTTCCGGCGCCAGAAGCGGAGCCGGCGCCTCAGCCCGCAACGGGCAACTACGTTGCAGCGCCTGCCCCGCAGCAACCTGCGACACCTGAGCCAAGTTCCACGCAGACCGAGCCGACCCAGCCCGTCTCGGTCGTAAAACCCGTGCCCATGGCAAAGCCCAAGCCGCCCACCAAACGCGAGCAGTCTTTCACGCATCAGGAGTGGCAGGGCATCCGCACAGCCTTCGATTCCATACCCGTCCAGCGCATTCCGAAGAAGGCCAGAAACGAATTCCAGAGCCTGGTTAAGACGGCGACTCTGCTTGTCGAGACCGGCCTCGATGTCAATGCCGCGGCCGACGTGAAAAAACAGTTCGTCCAGAAGCTCAAGGGATACATCGTTGCTAACGAGGACGAGTACCGCGAAGCCAAACACGACGTAGAGGTTGCCGAGACCGTCAAGATCACGCTCGACAAGCTCAACGAGACCGAGGACCAGGAGCAGGAGGAGGCCCGCACGGACGCCGAGGGCCTCAGAAAGGCCGCCCGCGACGCCGACATGCATTTCACTAAGGAGTTTGCGAATGAGTATCGTCGCGCTAACTTCAAGGAGCTTGGGCGCCCCGAGTGCGACTTGCGCCTTGCCGCAGCGGTGCGCACACAGGCCATCGTTGATGCGCTCGAGGGCTGGGCGGCTCAATGCCGAAAGGAATACTTCGATAAGGTCGATGGATCTGGCGATTATGACTACCTTAACGACTCGGCAAAGCAGCGTTACGACGAGCTGGCCCGTGAAACTGAGGGCAAGCGCCTCACAAAGATAGAGTGGCCCACGTCTACCAGCACGTCGGACGACTTCGCTAAATATCCGTGCCATATCGTGCAGAAAGAGGACGGCCTCTGCCCGCTCGACCTGAACCCGGCGGAAGACTATATCGTTAGGAACGAATTGGCAAAGAATCGCACGGTTGCCTTCTATCGCAATCCGTCGGGCAGCATGTCTGCTAAGGCATTTTCGATTCCGTACATGTCTTCGGTGGGACGCAAGGCCCTGCATCCAGACTTCCTCTTCTTCGTGAAGGATGCAGCGGGCGTCATCAGGCCGTCCATCGTTGACCCTCATGGCGAGTTCCTCGGCGACACGCTAGCAAAGCTTAGGGGCTATGTGACCTATCTGCGCGATTATCCCGATGTGTTCAAGCAGGTACTCTTCGTCGGGGATATGGGCGAGGGCGTGTACAAGGTGCTCAACCTCTTGCGATCCGATGTGCAGGATGCCGTGATGGGCTACAGCGATGTCGACTGTAAGGCGCTCTTCTACGGCTCCTTCGCAAACGACTATCACTAGGATTGTCGGGATTTGCCTGGCGGGCGTCTCGGATCATATACAAGAACCGAATTAGTAAGGCTCGCTAAGGCGGCCGTCCGTTAGGGGCGGCCGCCTCTCTTCAGTCTTGACCAATGATTTCAAGCATTTCGGTGGCATTCGCCGGTCATGACCTCGTATCCGTTACGTGGGTGGCACCTCCGCTACGCCGCGTCAAGGGGCCCATGAGACCCCGCACAAACCTCCGCTCCGCTCCGGTTGGTGGAGGTCGTCATGGACTCCCTTGACCCGTCTTCGCTCCGGTGCGGCTTTGCAGGGAGCAAAGCCGACGACGACGCGCGGCGTCGCCATTCGGCTTTGCCCGCAAGGGCGAGATGTTCAGGGCAGCGTGCCCGGAAACGGAGGAAGACATGCAGGAGCTGATGACGAGGGAGATTGCGGAGGGGCTGCCGAGGCTCTATGAGCAAGACGGCGCGGAAGACCCCATCGTCTACGTTCATTACTTCTCGTGTGTGAGCGGATGGGACTGGTGGCTGCTCCAGTTTGACGGCACGGACGAGGCGTTCGGCCTCGTCGAGGGCTATGACGACGAGCTCGGCTACTTCAGCATCAAGGAGATGGCCGAGCTGAACCGCCAGATGGGGTTCGCCGCCATCGAACGCGACGAGCACTTTGAACCGAAGTCGCTCAGCGCCGTCAGGGGGAGGTAGCTCCATGGAGATGGACGAGTTTGACGCCGTGGGCAGATTCGGCAAGTCCCCGGGCGGAGCCGTCGGGCTGACTGTCGTCGTCGAGTTTGAGCCGGGTGGCGAGGGCGGGGCGTTCGAGATGGGCACAGCTCTGGAGGGGTCGCCCGAACTCGGGCGACTCGTCTCGGACGCATGCGACGAGGCCGACGCCTTGGTGGGGGACGGGGGCGGATGGGCTGCCGTCCGAATCGGATTCGGCGACGTGGAGAGCATCGACTGCGAGAGCGGCCGGACCGTGCACGTTGCCGAAGAGGGGTGAAGCGTACACAGAGAGCGCGGGCATGCCATCGGCGTGCCCGCGCCAGCTATTCCGGGGATGCCTCGCGCCATCCCCGAGCCCCTGCGCGCCAAGGGGCGGTGCCCCTTGGAACCTTGGCTAAGGTGGCTCGGGGGACATGGAGGATACCGGAGCGCGTGCGTCCGGCGGCATCAACAGAACTCAACCTGATGCTTGACCGCTACGGCCTAGAATTCGGCGGCTTCCGCTACTTCGTGGCACCGCAGGAACAAGTGTAGTATGCCGCAGAATCTGTAATCGTAACCGTTTCCTCCCATGCCGCAGAATCTGTAATCGTAACCGTCTCATCGTATGCTGCGGAATCCGTCACGGTACGCGGCTCCGAATGCCATGCTCCACATGCTGCATTCCCCGCCAACATGGCACTTTTCGCATGACTCCGCTCGTTACCCGTAATATCCGCACCGCATCCATTACAGATTGAACGAGACTCCGTATGAGTCACCGCCGGATGATGCACGGTCTCCGTATGGGTCACTGCGGGATGGAACACCTTCTCCGTATGGGTCACTGCGGGATGGTAGATATCATACTTATGGACATGCGCCGGGGTGTCATCCTTCTTCGAGGAGCTACCGGAGTTGCTATTGTTGCTTCCACTCGGCTTGCTGTCGGAACCGCTGTTCCCATTATCCTTCTTGGAGCCGTTGGATGAGCCTGAATCGCTCTTCTTGCTGTCGGAAGTTTCCGGGGTCTTCGCGTCGGACTTCTCTTCCTTGGCGGTCTCCTGCGCCTTCTCGGTCTCCTTCTCGACGGCACCGGCATCGGCATTCGGGTTCTTCTTGATGTTGTTCTCGAACTTCTTCACAACCTCAGCGCCCTTGTCACCGGTCAGGGTGGAATCGCCCTTCTTCACGGCTTCCGCAACGTCCTTGGCGATGGCTGTCAGGTCATCTTTCGTTACCTTGTCCGCATCTACCTTATCGAAAGTCACGCCTGTGGCAACTGTCTTGTCGGCTTTTCCGGCGGTAACCTTCTTCGATGGCACCTTATAGATTGAGCCGTCGGCGTTCACCGGTGAGATGAATGTGACGGTATAGGTACCGGACTCACCGACCTTCACGGTCACCTGCTTGTTCGCGGCGATAGCAGTGTAGAAGTCCGCTTCCCCGTCCGCATCCTCTATATGGGCGATGACGGGCGTGGAGGTGTCCGCATCCCAGCCGTCAGCCTTCACCTCAAGGGATAGCACCATGTCCTGCTCCTCATCGTCCTTCGACTGCGACACCGCAGGGGCATTGGAATCTCCCGTCCAACTGGCATGTGAGATAGCGTAAGCCCCGCAGCCGATGAGAAGCGCCGCACAGAGGATTCCTGCACCAGCCGCGCAGACCTGTTTACGGGAGAACTCGCGCCCGAAGAGCTTGATTCGACCGCTATTTCCATTCGTGAACACCGGGTCATACATCGTCTCTCCCAGCTTCAGAACCAGGCTGTCGTTACGTTTCTCGAGGGTATAGGCCACCGACGCCCCATCGGCCGTCAGCTCGCCCTTGTAAACGAGCGGGCGCGGTGTCGAGTCGGTATCCTTCGCCCTCTGGTCTTTGACCGTGAGGCTGTACTTTCCCGAATGGTCCGATGCGGCCCATTCGTCATCACTGGGACCTTGAGTGAACAGATAGCCCTTTTGGTTATACGACGCCTTCTTGAATGCGATCTTTCCGCTGTCGAAGTTGATCTCCTCGGGGCTCGCCATGGACTCCGGCCGGTTCGAGCGTTCCCATTCCTGCGATTCAAGCAGCTCTTTGACGCGGGCGACCGCCTTGCCGGTGTAGTCCTCGTAGTACTTCTTCGCATCGTCCTCGCTCAGGAAATAGCGCTCGCCGTACTCCTCGTCGCCAGAGGGGATATAGGCATCCGCATCGTCGGCCTTCTTGAGCGTCAGGGTACCGAGCTCGCTTGAGCTCAATACGATGTTCTCGTCTTCCTGCCTCCACGTTCCCGAGGACTCGAACGACCCTGCGTAATGCCAGCCGTCCCCGTCGTCGAAGGTGATCGTCGTCTCGGAACCCAGCTTGTTATTCGTCATCTTCCCGAGGGCGACGTTGTCGCAGACCGATATGTAATAGAGCGTCTTTCCCTTCACTCCCGTCGGTCCGCATCCGCTCAAGCCGCTCAATCCGGCAATCGACATCAGTCCGACAGCGCCCAAAAAGCCGCGCCGGGATACATTCATCGCCATGGCAGTTCTCCTTTGATTCATAGATGGTACTTACGGCGATCCCTTCAACCTGGAAAAGGGCCACGTGAGCATTGTATTGCAAATTGTCACTTATATAGGTGTGACTCATATAGGTCCGACTCAAATCATTGGCACCACCAGTCGGGAGGTACCAATGACTCAGCTAGATGCAAAAATGAAAGTCGGACTTCGCATCAAGGAATTGAGAAACGCTCTTGGATACAGCCAGGAAGCCCTTGCGTACTCGATAGAGATGTCTCGAACCTATTTTGCCGAGGTCGAAACCGGGAAACGGAACATCTCGATCGAGAACATAGAGCGCATAGCAAGGGGCCTTGGTGTTTCTCTAAGGGAGTTTTTCGATTCCGACCTGTTTACGGGGTGACTCGGTGACGGATCGCTGAAAAAATCTGTGGATGCGCGGTGCTGCTTCTCTTTATGCTATTCGAATATCGCGAGACCTGTTGACTTCTATTTCCGCCACGAATCGGCGGTGCAGGATAAGGCTCCACTACGTTTCGCCGGAGGCAAACGGCGCAACTCGGCGAGCCGAGTTCGAAAGCGCAGGTAGATGCCTGCGCCTAAAACGAAAAACACCCGCATCCACGTGTAGCGCGCGGGCGCGGGTGCGTAGTTGATTGGGGCGTTTCCGCTGGATATGGGCGATTACGCGGCTAGAAGCCCTCGGGAACGTAACCTGCGGCCGTTTTCGGCTTCGTCGGCGCTGTCGACGTGGCGTCGGGGGCGGTCGGGCCCCGCCAAACCCTCGGTGCCGTCTCGTTCCTGATCTTGCGGCGAGCGGTTGATCGCTCCATGAGTGTTCGTTCGGCATCGGGTGACGTCATCCCGAGCATGGGTCCCACGAAAGTCTCGGTAACGTCCCTGCTGGGGAAGGCCATGGGTACGCCGTCGTGGATCACGAGGGCTCCCGTCTCGCGGCCGGTCCAACGCTGGAGCTCGTCGGGCGTGATGAGCGGCCTGCGCACGAGTCCCTCGCTCGTGCCCGTCGAGCCGGTGTTCGTTCCCTTAGTTCGGCTCGTGGACTGCGCGACCGCCGTGTAGGAGCCCATCGACTCCGAGAGCTTGCGCGCGGTGTCGAGGTTGGAGCAGGAGAGAACGACCTTGTCCTTGAGGAGGTCGAGAATCGTCTCGGCCTCTTCTCGGCTGTAGCCGGAGACGGACTGGAGCTGGAGGAGCGACTGACAGAACCAGAGAACATGGACGCCTTCCGAGCGCATCTCTCCCAGGTCCTGGACGATCCTCTCGTTGCGGCCGAGGGAGGCCGCCTCATCGAGGAGGAGGACGGTCTCGACGGGGCAGCGCCCGGCATGGCCCGCGGCGCAGGAGCGCAGCGCCGAGAGCGCTTGGGAAACGAACGTCTGGACGAGTCGCTTGTAGTTGCCCGTTGCAGAGGATGATGAGATGAAGACCACCGTGGGCTCCTCGCCGATGCCCCCGAGGCCGCACTCGTCATCGTGGAGCATCCGAGCCACGTTGCCGTCGACGTACTCGGTGAGGCAGTTGCTCAAGGTCGAGACGATGCCGGGCCCGCCCCCGTGCTCACCGTTGAGCCCGCCGAGGAAGGGGAGCGCGGGGTCTTCCGCGGGCAAAGACGCCGCCAGGGCGGCGATGCGGTCAAGCGGTCCCTGGTCGCCCGACGGCGAGATCGCGGCAGCGACGGACATGACGGTCTTCTCGTCTTCCGGGATGGACGCGTCCTCGATGAGGGCGAGGGAGATACCGACGAAGAGGTTCCGAGCGCCGTCGTAGAAGAACGGTTGGCTTTTCGACGGCGCGGGCACGATGCAGCGTGCGAGCTCACGCAGCTCCCGTGCACAGCCGCCGGCCCCCTCCGCCCCAAAGGCCTCCTTTGCCCTCTCGAGCGGATCGAATCGTACTGAGGATGCAGGCGCGTCGAACATCACGTCGACGATGCGGTGAGTGCCCGTCTTCTCGAACACAGGCTCAAGGAAGGCCCTGAGCTCGCCCTTGATGTCGTTGATGATGAGGGAGCGGCCTTGCTCAAAGTTTGCCAAGGCTGACAAAATGGCGACGCGGCGGCTCTTGCCCTCGCCGCTCTCGGCGAGGACGCAGGCATGGACCGAGTCGATGAGCCTGACGCTCCTCCCGATCTCGCCCACGACCAACGTGCCGCCCGAGGGCTTGCCGCCCTCCTGCCATGACTCGCTCCTGCGCTTAAGCTCGCTGTGCGCCGAGACGAGCCTCGCGTCGCCGTGGATGGGCGCGCCCGGCGCACGACGCCCGCCGACCCAGGTCCCGTCGTGGAACCAACGCGACCAGTCGAGATGGCTCCAGATGCCGACGGCTATTGAGACAGTGAGGGTTGCCGCGCACCCCACGAGGAAGACATCGTCCCGGATCAGCTCCGGCAGGACTTCGAGCGGGTTTTGGAACATGGTGCCGGGGAGTTCGGGCACTGCGGCCATCCCGAAGCTCGTGAGCGTCGCGGCGATGCCGACGACCCATGCTTCCAGCCAGCGCCATGCCGCCGGCAGCAGGACGAGCGCGATCGCGGCCCCAGCGGCCGCGCCGGCGGCGACACAGCGCTTGAGGTGCGCGCCCTCGTCGACGTTGAAGCTCTTCTGCTTGCTCATAGAATCATTCCCTTCACTATTGTTTTCGCTGAGTCGAGCACGATGCCCGCCGCATCGCCCCTGATCGCGGCCGATACGGCGGCTGCGAGCGCCCTCACGAGCGCGCGCTCGGCCTTCTGGCCGACTTCGTCTGACAGGTCCTTCTTGCCTTTGGGACCCTCTGTTGCGGACGCGAGCGCTTTGGCAAGGGCCCTGCCCACAGCAACGGGGGCTTTTGCCATGGAAAGCGCGTAGGACGGGCACGACCGGAGGCATCTCTCCGGGATGGGCCCGCGCTCGCGGACGGCTTCTCGCGCGCCCTCCAGGTCTTTTCCGGTGACGCAGGCGCGGACCTCGCCGACGAGCGGCCTCATGCGCTTGCGCTCCGTTGCGGGCCCGTCGTCCGGCCTTGCGGACCTTATCGGTTCCCTTTCGGGGTCCGTTGCCCGGTCGGGTGCGATGACCCTCAGCAGGGCGTTGCCCTGGCGCGCGCGTAGCTCGTGCATGGCGTCGTTCAAGTAGCGGTCCTGCGCAACACCTTCGAGCCCCTTGAGGCCGGCGCAGCGCTCCACGGACTCGCGGTAAGCCGCGCTCGCCTCCTTGATTTCAGGGTGCCTCGACCCTGCTTCCTCGATTGCGGCATCGACGGCCTTGGCGACATCTGGGTGCCAGCGGCGGAGGTGCGCGTAGGAGATGCGGCCGTCCGCAGGCAGCGTGACGCCAATCTCATCGGCGGGGATATGGCGGACGGCGTCGACCGCCCGCGACCTCGCGAGGTCGCGGGCCTCGTGCTCGGCCGCGAGCGCCGGGACCAGGGCCGCGTCGGTGAGCGCGTTCCTTGCCCGGTCGAGCCTGTTGCGGGCCATGAGCGAATCGAACGAGCCGTCGGACGACCAGGCAATAACGTGCACGTGCTTGGAATTCGGGTGGTTCTCGTGCTCGGCGGCTACCCAACGGACGCTGGACTCGGGGATGCCCATTGCCTCGGCAAGCGCCGGCGTGAGGTTTCGGCGGCAGAAGCGCTGCCAGTCCTCCTTGCATGCGAGATCGAGCTCGCACGCCTCGTCCCTGCGGACGCTGAGCACAACGGTGGCAATCGCACCGTCGGCCTTTTCGAGCTCCCTGCGGGCCGTGCGGAGCTGGACGGCCCCGTTCTGGTCGAAGAGCGCGGTCGACCCGGGCCTCTCGGCGCAGTAGCCGACGATCCCCATCCTCTCGGCGAGCTCGGAGCGCCTGAGATCGTCGACGGTGGCGGATTTGTCGGCCCCCTCGCGCGTGGCGACGTACTCGACGTTGTTGGTGATGACGGCGGAACGCCCGCGCGACCCGGAGAGGTGCACACGGGCGTTCACAACGAGGCTGCTACGACTTGCCATCTGAAAGGCGCTCCCTCGCCTCCGAGAGCGTCATGCCGCGCTGCATGAGGCCGGCCTGCTTGTCGTAGGCGGCGTAGATGTCCGAGACGCTCACGCCGTCCAGGCCATTGAACGTGCCCTTCTCGATCTCGACGGCGGCGATTGCTGCGACGATCGAGGCACGCGTGGCGCGGTGCACAACGCGCGCGATGCGGTCCTCCTGCTCGGCGTTGCGCTCGCCGAGCGTGCGGTCGAGTTGCTCCAGCAGTGGCTGCATGACGCCGCGCAGATAGGTTCCGAGCTCGGTGGAGTAGAGCGCCAGGCCGTCGGAGGCGAGCCCAGCGGCGATGAGCTCGCGGGCGGCTGCACTGTCGCTAAGATCCTTTGAAACCCCGTAGGCGTGGAGGCGGCGATACGCCTTGTTAGGGAGTCGGAGGCTCATGACCTTCGACCCGTCTTTTCCGATGGCCATCTTAGAGTCCCTCGTTCGGGAGGGGCGCGCCGACAGCGCGGAGGGCGGCGATGTTCTCGGGCGTGCGCTCGTAGGTCTTAGGCCAGAAGGTGACGGGCATCATGGCGAGGTCATCGCGGGGGATGCCGTAGGCGAAGAGGTAGGCCTCGATGGCGTCGCCGTATTCTGCATCGTTGACGCGGTAGGCATCGGTGAAGAAGATGCCGGTCGGGTCGTCGTTGCTGCCTTTGACGAAGTAGACGCCGTTCCCGCCTTCCTTGAACGGGTTCAGAATCTTGAAATCAGGCTTCGCGTAGTAGGCGATTCCTGCACGGACGATGCGCGTGAAGCCCGGATGCTCGACGGGCCGCGCCGCGCGTGCGAAGCCCAGGTCGGGGTCGGACTCCAGCAGATGGGAGAGCACGGAGCCGACGGCGTCGTCCTTGTGCTTGGGGACGGTCCCGAGGAGGTCGTCGAGATGCGATTTGGTTTTCTTGACAAGTTCCATCATGGTTTTCCTCTCTGCCGGTGCCGTATGGGTACCGGTGGTTCATTTGAGGGTCTTTGCTGATGATGCTTCTAGCTGCGGCGAAACGTTGCGGTGCCGAAGGTGCCAAAGAACAGGAAAGAGTTTCTGGGCCTATGGCACCTTTGGCACCATCGAGAGACTTTGCAGGTGAGGGGGGCGACCGAGGTGCCGCAACGGCATGTTGCGGCACCTCTATCGGCCCTAATCCGTCTCCCGGTACACCCAACAGCGCTGCTTTCCGTACGGGGGACAGAGGCGCTTGTTGCCCGGGGCCCATCCCGGGCACTGCGACGACAGGATGCGGCTGACCATTTTGCAGTTGGCCTTGGTCTTCTCGAGGTGGAGGGCCTTGTCGAGAATCTCGAACGTGCACATGGGACGCTCGGTGTTGCCGGGGAGATACGCGAGGACCTTCTGCACGCAGGGGTCCTCCTCGACGAAGCGTCCGCGCTGTGCGGCCGCCTCGGTCTCCATCTCAGGTGTTAGGACGGTCGAAAAGCGGACATCGCCCGTCCTCATCCACGTGCGGGCCTCTGCCCATGCCTGGCGGATTGCGGCCGGGAAGTCCTCATCGAAGACGGACTTCTCAGTGCGCTCGATGCCGCAGAGCAACGGGAGGAAGCGCCTTGCGCCGCTTGAGCGCTCGCGTATAAAGTCTGCCTCGTTCGTGGTACCGACGAAGACCACGCGCCGGGGAAACGCCTCCGTCCTGCGGCAATAGGCCCCTCGGAACTCATCGACCTGACGGGTGACCCCAGCCTTCACGCTCTCGATAGAGCGCTCGGACATCCCGTTGAGCTCGGGGACCTCGACGATCCATTTGCCCCGGTTCTGCTCGCCCGTGAGCTTGACGTCGCCGAGGTTGATCACGGAGTCCGTGAAGTACTCGTCGCGGATGGCGAGGCCTCGGGCGAAGGACGACTTGCCGATACCCCCGGCGCCGCACAGGATGGGCATGTAATCGGCCTTGCAGCCCGGGCTGTAGGCGCGGGCGATGCCCTCGCAGAACAAGATGCGCTCGACCTCCGAGACGTATACGCTCCTCTCCGCACCAAGGTAGACATTGAGGAGCGTCCCTACGCGCGGGATGCCGTCCCAGGTGAGGGCGTCGAGCATGGCGACGAGCGGATCGTAGGCATTGTCCTCGGCGACGATGGTCAATGCGAGCAACATGAACTTCTCCTTCTGGAGGGAGATGGTCTGCTGGAGGAGGGCGAAGAGCCGCGCGTCGTCGCTGTCGCGCCACCGGCGTTCCCTCGCATCCGCGTCCCAAGGCAGAGGGCCGGTCTTGAAAAGCTCGTTTGCGAGCCGGTTGTAGCCGACGTTCAAGGGGAGGGACTTGAGCTCCTCGACGATCTCGTTGACCGTCGGCGGGGAGCGGCGCTCTGGAGGCTGCGGCCCAAGGACGTCGTCGTGCTTCTGCGCACCCATCAGGCCACCTCCTCGCGAGACTGGGGGCGTCGTGGGCCGTTGATGGGGCAGGCACTGCCGAAGACGAGCACTTCGAGCCGGCTAAGGCGAAGCTCCGTGTCGACCAGACGCTCGACCAGCTCTTCCTCTGTCAGGGGATGGTCGAGGCCGTGGTCGCGCAGGATGGTGCGGCGCCGGGCGGAATTCATCATGCTAAGATTCATCGATGGGGTCCTCCTTATGTGTGGACTCATGATTTTGGGCGACGGCCGAGCTTTGGTCGGGGAGGCCGTCGTCTATCCCGAGGTTTGCGATAAGTGCGTCTTCGAGTTCCACGGGGGAGCGCTCGGGCGCGAACGATTCGGCGAAGGCGGCAAGCGTCTCAAGCGACTCGACGAGCTCGTCGTCCATGTCTGCCGCGCGCCGGATACGCCGGAGTTCCGTTACGACGGGCCCCACGCGCTCCTTGACCGCCTTGCGCATGCGGGTGGTCGCGACCACGGTGAAAGTGCCCTCAAGCAAGCATTTCGTGATGTACTCCTGCTTTGACAGGCTACTCAGGGCGACGCGGAGGTCGAGCTGGTCCGCCTCTGCGGGCGACATGCGGAAGGCGATGGTCTTGCAGCGGCGGCGCCCCTTGGCGTCCATAATCGGCTTAGACATCCGACATCATCCCATCAAGGGCCTCCACTAGATCGTGCTGCGTCGAGGGGAAGAGATGCGAGTACATCTCCGTGACCTCGGCGGTCTCGTGGCCCATGCGATCGGCGATCGCCGTGGGCGAGTAGCCGCTGTTGACGAGGGCGCTCACGTGGGAGTGTCGGATGTCGTGGATACGGATGCGCTTCACGCCCGAGAGCTCGCAACCCCTCTTCATCTCATGCGACAACGCATGTTTTGTGATGGGGAAGAGTCGGTCGGTAGGAACGATTTCGGGATGTGCTGCCAGATAGTCGCGCAGTTCCTCGCGAAGGAGGCTCGGCATGACAATGTCGCGCTTCGAGGCTCGCGTCTTGGGTGGGCCGATAACGTCCTCGCCCTTGACGCGGGCATAGGAGCGGCGGATGCGGATGACGTTGAGCCCGAAGTCGATGTCCTCCGGACGAAGGGCAAGGAGCTCGCCCTCGCGGCAACCCGACAGATAGAGCGTCAGGAAAGCGAGGTAGATGAGGGGCTTATCCTCGATGGCCTGGGAGAAGAGCTTGAACTCGGTAGGGGTCCAGTAGAGCATCTCCTTCTCGGGACGCTTGGAGCCGACCTTTCCCGCCGCCAGCATGGGGTTCTGGGGCAAGCGGTAGAAGCGGACGGCGTGGTTGAAAATGGCTGAGAACTGGTTGCAGATGGTGTGGAGATAGCTCTGCGACAGGCCCTGCTCAAGGAGCCAATTCTCCCAACGCACAACGTCTGCGGCCTTGACGTCGCAAAGGCGCATCTTACCGAAGACCGGGAGGATGTACTTGTCGATGATGGCATCCTTGGTGAGCTTGGTTCCAACGCGCAGCCGAGGGTAGACGTCGCGGGTGTACATGGTCTTGACGAAGGCCTCGACGGTGATCTCGACGCGCTCGTTGCAGGACGCGAGGAAGTTGCGCTCCCAAGCGACGGCCTCCTTCTTGGAAGCGAATCCGCGCTTCGTCTTTTTGTGGCGCTCGCCTAAAGAGTTGCGGTACCAAGCCTCGACCGTCCAGGTCCCGCGCTTCTTGTCTCGGTTAACTGACATGGGCCATCGCCGCCCTCTGCTTGGAAGGGGCGGAGAGAAGCCGTGCCTCGAAGTACGAGCGCTGAACCTTCCCGGGGATGGTCATGATTCCCTGAGCTGCAAGTTCTGCATTCAAGGTCTTAATCAGCTTGAACGCATAAGACTTGCTCATGCCCGTGATCTCGGCAACCTCCTCCGCGCCGATAAGCTGACGTGTCATATGTAGTCTCCTTTCCAGAGCGGGGCACCGATTGCCCCTCGTCTTGATTATGTCCAAAAAACGTATGACCTACTACGGAAAGTGTAATTTTGCAGATTAAGTCACATCTCCTACATTTTTTGTATGCATGAGATTTCGCATGTAGACTTGAGAACAGTATTTCTTCGGAGGTGTATCTGGATGACTGCCGTCGATCGCATCGGTGCTGCCAAAGAGACCCTGACGTCATTTGTGGCCGATAGGGAGTGGGAACAAACGAGCAAGCGCTGGGGAAGGCTACGGCTGTCCGAGAAACTGCTCCGCCTCCGTTCGGCGCGAAAATGGACACGAAAGGTCGCCGCTCAGGCGGCAGGCATTTCGGAGTCGGCCTTGAGGAACTACGAGCTCATGAAGTCTGCCCCGAAGGAAGAGCATTTGGAGGGGCTTGCGAACGCCTATGGCATACGGGCTGAGGCGCTCCATTTTTATGATTTCAACGATACTGACCTGATTGCTCAGGCTTTTTTCCAATTTGCCGCGACATATGGGTTCGAGCCTGTTGCAAACGAGCGCTATTCAGCGCTCAAGCCGACTTCGCCTTTCATGGAGTCTTTTCTAAAGAAGTGGGCAGCTCAGTATGCTCAAATTGAGAGCGACTCCGATCGAGACGACTATGAAAGATGGAAGGACAACTTCTCAGCCGACTTTGATCCGTCCCAGTTCCCCCTCCGATACGAATATGATCCACGAGATTCTTGGGTGCCGATTACGCCTTGGCAAAATAGGATGCAATCCAAGAAGCTGCCCGAGCTAAGGGCGCGGTGTACCCCTGCAAAGACCCAGCTGGATTTGGCCCGAGAGGCTGATCTCTCCCTCGCAACGCTACGTTCGTATGAACAGGGGGCTAGGGTGCCGAAATATGCGGCGCTTCAAAAACTGTCCAGCGCTCTTGAGGTGAAGAGGGGAGCGCTTGTATTTACCGATTTCGGTAGTCCTGTTCAAGCTGCTCATGCGCTATTTCAGCTCTCGGCTTCATATGGATTGATTCCGCTTCAACTGGAAGAGGGGCCGGCGCTTCTAGCGAGAGCGCCTGTTCCCGACTCTTTTCTTTTTGAATGGGCGAAGAGGTACGAAACGCGCGTGAAGCAGGCCGATGAATACGACGAGTGGCTTGATCAGTTCGACTATTTCGAGCACGATAAGTCCGATGGCTATGTCGAGAAGTTCCGGCAGCATGAGATACGCCAACCGAACGGTTCATCGCTTATTGACGGCTATGTCTATAGCGATTTCTGTCCCTTTGACGAGCGATTTAAGAAGGGGTATGCCCTGCCCTAATTGTGGTCAGAATAGCCGGCGTGAGGACCAAATGAGTATCAAACGGCGATGGGAGAATGCCTGATAGAACGGACTGAGGTAAAACGAGCGCCTCATTTACCTGCGGCACCCGTTATCGAGTGGGAGTAGGCTGACAGGGTTCTGACCTGCACTTTTGAGTGCCGCACTGTGCTCCTGAGTTTCGTTTCGTACGAGAGTTACGGCAAAACCACTAGCGACATTGGTGAGTAAACTCGATTATCGAGCCTCCGTTCCCATGTTGGAACGGAGGCTTTTTCTTTGCCTTTTTACTCTCTTTCACCTGCGATTTCGCGATTTACTCCCCGTGTTTCAAGATGGAAGCGTTTGGTTGCGAGCCACGCCGCTGTGAGGGCCTGAGTCGTCAGGCCCTCACAGGGGGACCGCGATGGTGGCCACCGCGCCGCCCGAGGGGCTGTTGGCGAGCGAG
>CAVKNR010000295.1:0-2002 GCA_963657575.1 Sodaliphilus sp. | reverse complement strand
TTGATGCCCAGGTTACCGTTGCTTCGGGTGTGTTTGAGCGTGCTGCCGCGGTGGCATCTGATCTCAACGCGCAGCTTATCGCCACAGCTGCCACGCGCCCTGGTAGCTGCCTTGAGATTGGTGCCGGTCGTGGCACCAAGACCTATGTGATGATGTGCCAGGCCAAGCGTGCGGGCTATGAGCGTCAGCATACGGCGCTCGATCTGCATGATCGCAAGTGCGATCTGAATCTCGCTCGCCTGCATAAGGCGGGTATTACGGGTGTTCGTACGGTTTCGGGTGATGCCTGCGAGCTTGATGAGGTGCTCACATCGTTTGATGCCATGCTTGGCGAGCCGGTTAAGTTCGATACGGTGTTTATCGATGCGCCGTGCTCGGGCACCGGCACCATGCGTCGTCATCCCGAGATTCCCTGGCGCCTGACCGAGAACGATGTTACGACTGAGCTGCCCAAGCTGCAGCTGACGATGCTCAAGGAAGCAGCCGCGCGCGTTGCCGAGGATGGCGAGCTTATCTATGCGACGTGCTCGGTCTTTGATGAGGAGAACGCGCAGGTCGTGGATGCCTTCCTGGCCTCTCCCGAGGGCGCCGACTTTACCGTGGCGCCGCTCTCCGAAGCCCAAATTCTGCAGTTACCCGAGTTCGAACAAGCCAAGAAGCTTGTCTCCGTACGCCAAAACGACCGTGGACTTTTCCAAAGCGTCCCCGTAAACGCCGACTCCTACGACGGTCACTTCTGCGCCCGCCTGGTCCACAAGTAACAACTAAGTTGCGGTGAAATAGGGATTGAATAGCGGCTTCCACCCGTCAAACAGTCCTTATTTCACCGCAACTCATAGAGCCACCTTTAGCGCAAAGAAATAGCCCCGCGATCGATGTTGATCGCGGGGCCGCGTTGTTCCTAGTGGCTATGCGGGCAGTTGGCGCAGCAGCCGCTCGTGGCGTTGGTGCTGGAGCCGCCGCTTCGCTGGTCGGTGTTGTAGAAACCGCTGCCCTCAAATTTAATGCCGCTGGCCGAGAATGTCTTGGCTGCCGGGGCACCGCAGCTGGGGCACACGACCTCGGGACTCTCGGACATGGGATGCTCAACCTCAAACACGTTGCCGCAGCTCGAGCACTTGTAATTGTAGCGCGCCATAATACTTCCTTTTCAGCACAAAGCGGGCAGATTACTCTGCCCGCAAAAATTCAAACGTCTGTAACTGTACCCTATATCGGGGGTTTTATCACGCTTCGCCCCAGAATCTATGGTTGTTGCGCAGGAGCTGTGCGGTTTTGTTTTCGGCGGCTGCAATGTCCGCCTCGTCAGCCTGCCAGGTCCAGTTGCCCGTGGCAACGCCCGGAACGTTCATGCGCGCGTCGTCGCCAAGCCCCAGGATATCCTGTAGCGGCATCATCACTAGGGGAGCGTCGCTTGCCAGCGCGTCGCTCATCAGCTTGGCCGCCACCTCAACACCGCTCGGTTCATCGCCGCCCGCAAAGGTACGGGTGCACCAACCGGCCAGCGTCGACGTATCGTGCGTCGAGGTGTACAGAATCTTGCCGGGCGTGGGATGCACACCGCAGCGAACGTCGTAGTCGCTAAACTCCAGCACGTCCATGCCGGGGAAGCCGCAGGTCGAAGCCATGGCTCGAACACCGGGCGTCAAATAGCCCAGGTCCTCGGCGATAAAGTTGAGCGGACCCAGCTCGTCATAGGCGGTCTGGAATAGGTCCTTGCCCGGTCCCGCCAGCCAACGACCTTCGGCGCAAGCCTTGCCTGCGGGGATACTGAAGTAGCTGTGGAAGCCCAGGAAGTGATCCAGGCGTACGCGATCATAGAGCGAAAACGCACGACGCAGGCGATCCATCCACCAGCTATAGCCGTTCTGCTTCATGTGGTCCCAGCGGAACGTCGGGTTGCCCCACAACTGGCCCTCGGGAGCAAAGTTGTCGGGCGGCGCACCGGAAATCTCAATCGCCTTGCCGGTATCGGACAGCCAGAAGTTCTCGGGCTCGCTCC
>CAVKNR010000294.1:0-2021 GCA_963657575.1 Sodaliphilus sp. | reverse complement strand
GGCTTTGGTGAGCGCACGGCCATGAACCACCCCATGCAGGGCACCGCCGCCGACATCATCAAGATCGCCATGGCCCGCGTAAGCCGCCGCCTGGAAGAAGAGGGCTTTGCCGCCCACATGATCCTGCAAGTGCACGACGAACTGGACTTTGAGTGTCCCGTCGACGAAGTCGAGCGCCTGACCGCCATGGTCCGCGACGTCATGGAGCACGTAGTGGACCTCCGCGTACCGTTGATCGCCGAAGCCAGTACCGGCATAACCTGGGCCGACGCCAAATAGGGAAGCAACCACAGTTCCAAAGTAACCAAAAACAGAAGGACGCCCCTCATCAACAAGGAGCGTCCTTCGTTCAATTAAATTCAGCCAAAGTATCTAGGCGCCAAGACGCCATCCAGGCGGCAAGTAAGTCAACGTAGCCATGCCCGGGGCCGGCCGTTTGATTTTTGTAGATTCCGCACGAGCCGAAGGCCACTAAATGTGGCCTTCGAGCGAGCCCAGGACCTGACCGAGCAAAAATCAAACGGCCGGCCCCGGGCATGGCGACGAGATAGATTAACGAGCCGCCAAGATGGCGTCGATGAGCGTCAGTACGCCCCCGTCGTTGTTGCTCGGAATGCGCCACTTGGCGTGCGCGTTCATGTGCTCCTCGGCATTGTCCACGATAAAGCTGTGACCGACGCGTTCGAGCATGGGGATGTCGTTGTAGGTGTCGCCCGCAGCAGCGGCGTCAGCGATATCGATGCCCAGGTGCTCGCAAAGATGCGCGACGCCGGCGCCCTTGTCGACACCCAGGTTCATAAAGTCGATCCACTCGCGCCCGGCGTTGGTGACGTAGAGCTTGTCCGAGAACTCGGGGCTATAGGTCTCGCGGAATGCGGGCTCGGCATCATAGGCGGGGAAGAAGATCGAGATTTTGTTGGACTCGATATCAAGGCCCTCAAAGCTGTCGACGTAGTTGATTGTGTTGTAGTAGACGCTGATCTCGTCGTGGTATTGATGGTCGCGGGCAAGCACGTAAAACTCGTCGAAGCAGCACAGGACGGGGACGGCGCGCGGATCCTCCGAGGCGCGGCTCAAGACCTGCTGATACAACGCCACATCGATGTTGCTCTTATAGATATAGCCGCCGCGATAGATCACGCACGCTCCGTTGTCGGGACAAAAGGCGAGGCGGTTCTTGATGCCCTCGAACATCTCTTCGAGCTTGGGGGCGGGACGTCCGCTGGCGGGGCAGAATACGATGCCGGCGTCGGCGAGCTTGTCCAGGCGTTCGTCGAGGCCTTGCGGTAGCACGCGCTCGTCGGTCAGCAGCGTCTTGTCCATGTCGACGGCGATGAGCTTAATGTTACCGATATTGGCGTCCGATTCGTAAGTTTGCATAAAAGCGAGCCTTTCGTTTCGAGATTGTTTCAGACGTTATAACCATCAACTCGTAGTCGGCCGTATTTTCGCAGGAACGGAGCGTATTTGCACCACGCTTCACAAACTAATGAAAAAACTTTTCAGAAATTTGAATTTGTCGCTTGCGCTGCGGGCACTTTAGCGTAATATAGCGAACATCGAAAACGGAGACGGAAAAACAACCGCTTACCGAGGAAAAGGTACCGTTTACGATATTAGAATTGCGCCCGGCGATACGTGAAAGGAGAGGCAGATGCAGTTCGTAAAGATCATCACCACTGCAGACAATGCCATCCGACGCCAGCGCGCAATTTCCCGACGACGATAACAATCGTCTCTGTCCGCATGGGGCGCAATGCCTCAACAGAGTCATTTTGAGGTCGTTGGGTTTTAAGCACGACATAGCCGCATGTTTCTAGGGCATGCCTGTGATGCATTCTGCTGAATAACCTGATATTGCACGGTATGTGACCTTGAAATGACTTGCAACTGACCGATGTTCTAACTAGCTACCAAGGGCGAAAGGAAACAGCCATGAGCAAGGAAAAAGTCGTTCTCGCATATTCCGGTGGTCTTGATACATCCGTATGTGTCAAGTGGCTCCAGGACGAGAAGAATCT
>CAVKNR010000293.1:0-2026 GCA_963657575.1 Sodaliphilus sp. | reverse complement strand
CGGGTGGTATCCTTGGTAGCCCTGTGCTGCAAACGCACCTTAAACGCAAGGAGTCCCATGGATCTTATCGCCCAGCTCGCCCGCGAGCTCAACCTTAAGGCCGCCAACATCGAGGCGGCCGTCAAGCTCATCGACGAGGGCAACACCATCCCCTTTATCTCGCGCTACCGCAAGGAAGCCACGGGCGGCATGGACGACGTCGCCCTGCGCGCACTCGACGAGCGCCTGTCCTACCTGCGCAATCTCGAGCAGCGCAAGGAGGACGTCATTCTGCTCATCGACGCCCAGGGCAAGCTCACGCCCGAACTCGAGCAGCAGATTCGCGAGGCCACGCAGCTCCAGCGCGTCGAGGACCTCTACAAGCCCTACCGCAAAAAGCGCATGACCCGCGCGCAGAAGGCCCGCGAGGCGGGCTTGGAACCGCTCGCTAATATGATCATCATGCAGGCCTCGGCCAAGGGCAGCGCACTCGACGCCGCCGCGGACTACGTCAACGAGGAGGCCGGCTTTGACACGCCCGAGAAGGCGCTTGCCGGCGCCGCCGACATCGTGGCCGAAACGGTGGCCGAGGACCCCGAGAACGTCGCTGACCTGCGCGCCTTTACGCAAAACACCGCCGATATCGTCGTCGAGGCCACCGACCCCGCGGAGAAGACTCCCTACGAGCCGTACTACAGCTATGACGAGCCGCTGCGCCGTATACCCAACCACCGCGTGCTGGCTATCGACCGCGGTGAGCGCGAGGGCAAGCTCCGCGTGCGCGTGAACGTCGACGGCGCTGCCGCCACGGCGCGCCTCGGCAGCCGTTGGCCCCGACGCCAGGGCGTGTTTGCTCCCATCTTCGATGCCGCCATCGCTGACGGTTACAAGCGCCTCATGGCCCCCTCGCTGGAGCGCGAGGCCCGCGCCAAACTCACCGTTCGCGCCCAGACCGAGGCCATCAACGTCTTTGCCAAGAATCTCGAGGGCCTGCTCTCGGCGCGCCCCGTGCGCGGCGCCCGCGTACTCGCGCTCGACCCGGGCTACCGCACCGGCTGCAAGGTCGCCGTCATGGACGAAACCGGCAAGCTGCTCGACCACGGCGTGGTCTACCCCACCAAGCCGCGCCACGACGTCGCCGGCACCAAGCGCGAGCTCGCCCGCCTCGTCAAGAAGGACAGCGTCAACACCATCGTCATCGGCAACGGCACCGCCAGCCGCGAGACCGAGGAAGTTGTCTCGGAGTTCATTGCCGAGCAGGCTCCTGGGCTGCGCTACACCATCGTCAACGAAGCCGGCGCATCGGTGTACTCCGCCTCCGAGCTCGCAAGCCAGGAGTATCCCGATCTGGATGTCACCGTACGCGGCGCCATGAGCCTGGGCCGCCGCCTGCAGGACCCGCTGGCAGAGCTCGTCAAGATTCCGCCCCAGTCCATCGGCGTGGGCCAGTACCAGCACGACCTTGACCAGGCCGAACTCTCGCGCACCCTGGGCCACGTGGTGGAGGACGTCGTCAACCGCGTGGGCGTCGACGTCAACACCGCAAGCGCGAGCCTGCTGGGCTACGTTTCGGGCATCACGCCGAGCGTGGCCAAGAACATCGTGGCATACCGCGAGGAAAACGGCGCCTTTACCGATCGCCGCCAGCTCAAGAAGGTCCCCAAGCTGGGACCCAAGGCATACCTCAACGCCGCGGGCTTCCTGCGCATCAGCGGCGACAAGAACCCGCTCGACGCCATGAGCGTCCACCCCGAGAGCTACGAGGTGGCCACGGCCGTCTTGGAGCGCGCCGGCGTTGAAGCCAGCGAGCTCAGCCGTGGCGGCGTGCCCGACATCGAGCGCCGTCTGGGCAGCATCTCAACGCTGGCTAGCGACCTGGACTGCGGCACCCTCACGCTCATCGACATCGTCAACGAGCTCAAGAAGCCCGGTCGCGACCCGCGCGACGACGCGCCCGAGGTGGTCTTTAGCCGCTCGGCACTTTCCATCGACGACCTGGAGCCCGGCATGGAACTCAAGGGCACGGTGCGCAACGTCGTCGACTTTG
>CAVKNR010000292.1:0-2028 GCA_963657575.1 Sodaliphilus sp. | reverse complement strand
GGGCGCTGTTCTACAACGGCATCGGCATTCCGCTGGCGGCGGGCGTGTTCTTCCCGCTCACCGGGTGGCAGCTCTCGCCGATGTTTGGCGCCGCGGCGATGAGCCTGTCGAGCGTCTGCGTCGTGTCCAATGCCCTGCGCTTAAAATCCTTTATGCCTAAAGTGGCAAAATAGGATCACTATTACGTTCATTTAGAACGGGTTTTCCAGGTACCCGAGATTGACCTGAAAGAGGAGCGACGCGTACTTTGGTACGCGAGCGACGGTTTGAAGGTCAAGGTCGGGTGCCTGGGAAAGCCGACACAACAGAGAGGAATACCCATGCGTTACACGATCAAGACTTCCGGCCTTATGTGCGGCCACTGCGACGCCACCGTCGAGACCGCGCTGCTTAACGTTGCGGGCGTAACCGACGCCGACGCCGACCACGAGACTCAGACCGTCCAGGTGGAGTGCGCCGACACCGTGACCCCCGAGCAGCTCGCCGCCGCTGTCGAGGGCGCCGGCGAGAAGTTCCACGCCCTTTCGGTGACCGCCGCATAACGACCCGCACGTACCCCCGACCAGAAACGAGGACCCGCCATGATGGCAGACCATAAATCGGTGACCCGCATGCTCAAGACGGCACGCGGTCAGATCGACGGCATCCTGCGGATGGTCGAGGAGGACCGCTACTGCGTCGATATCTCCACGCAGCTCATGGCCACACAGGCGCTCCTCGCGCGCATTAACGCCGACGTGCTCAAGGCGCATATCGAGGGCTGCGTGACTTCGGCAATCGAATCGGGCGACGAAGACCTCAAAGCCGCCAAACTCGCCGAAATCGAACGCGTCGTCGACAAACTCTCCAAGTAATTGGGGCATTGGGGACAGGTACGTTTGCACCGTCTTGGTATTCCGGGGACAGGTATGTTTGCACCACATTGGTGCAGATTAACCTGTCCCCCTTGCTCTAAATCGGGTATAAAGGCGTGCAGCATATCGAACGAAAGGCAATTTGCATGAATGACTTTATGAAGGGTCGCAATGGTGCCGATGAACTCACCATCGTGATGGGTTTTGCCGGCATCGTCATCGCGATGATCGGATCGATAGCCCGCATCCAGTGGCTCAGCTGGATTGCCATCGCCGTAATCGTGATTGGCGTGCTGCGCGGCCTGTCCAAAAATATCGACGCACGTCACAAGGAGAACGAGGCCTTTGTCGCCGCGACTGCAAACGTACCCGGCTTGGGCAAGTTTGTAGCTAGCTTGGGCGGCGGAGCTGCAGCGGCCAACGCCTCGCGCGCAGCCGGTACTAGCAAGGAAGACTTTGAACGTGCCAAACGCACAGCCAAGAAGATGTGGAAGGGCCGCAAGACCACGGCCTATCTCAAGTGCCCCAACTGCGGCCAGATGCTCTCCGTTCCCAAGGGCAAAGGCAAGATCCGCGTCACCTGCCCCAAGTGCCATGCCAAGATGGAGACGCGCTCCTAGCCGCCATACCATGGGACAAATAAAAGCCGAGGCCTCGCACTGGGGCCTCGGCTTTTTCTGATTATGACAAAAGGACTGTCCCTTTGTCGCATCGCCAAATCGCGCGCTTACGCCACGCCATCGCGGGCCAGCTCCTCAGCCAGTGCTTCGGCAGGCATGGCCATAATCGCGTCGAGCTCGACGTCCACCTCGGGAATACGCTTCACCTTGAGCTTGCGTACCAGATCGCCGCGACACATCACGTGCATCGGCTCACGCAAAGCGCACAGGTCATCGAGCGGGTTCTCGCGCGTCACCAAGATATCGGCAGCCTTGCCGCACTCAATCGTGCCGGTCTCGCCGCCCAGCCCCAGCAGCTCAGCATTGACTTGCGTAGCCGTATGCAGCGCGAAGGCGTTGCTCACGCCGACATACTTGGCAAAATAGGCCACCTCACGCCACATGTCGTGCTGCGTCACGAACGGGCAGCTCGAATCTGTGCCAAGGCCCACCTTAACGTCAGCTTCCAGTGCGGCACGGGCGCTCTCGATGATGCCCGAGCACACGATGTCGCC
>CAVKNR010000291.1:0-2035 GCA_963657575.1 Sodaliphilus sp. | reverse complement strand
TGCGTTTTATTACCGTGATTCCGCCCTACGAGGTACACACGAGCGAGGCGCGCAAGGTCGTGCCGCAGGAGATTCCGCTCTCCACCGCCGTGTGGCAGATGGGCCGCATCGCCGGCATGACGCGCGGCCTGGAGACCGGCGACCTTGACCTGATTGCCGCCGCCAACGACGACCGCATCCAGGAGCCCTATCGTCGCCGTCTGATTCCCGACTACAACGCCGTGCGCGACACCTGCCTTAACGGCGGCGCTAAGACCATCTGGATTAGCGGCTCGGGCTCGACCCTCATGGCTGTGACCGACGACACCATCGTGGCAAAGTTCCTGCAGGTCAAGCTGCGCGAGCAGTTCCCCAAGTGTGATACGTATATTCTGACGTGCGACACGGAAGGCGCCCAGATCGAATACCTGTAGTCGCCGTCCCGTATACTCGCCGGGGAGGCCAGGGGCTTTGCCCCCAAATCGTCCTCGGACATGGCAGGACCCCCGCTGCGCACTTCGTGCGGCGGGGGTCCTGCCGTCCTGCGGAAAGATTTGGGGGCAAAGCCCCTGGCCTCCCCTACGTTAGCTTCGCTGGCGGCGGCTACAGAGACCTACGCTCTGGAAAGTCGCCGGGCTGATAGCCTGCCTTTTATTGATAGGGGCGCTTATTAGAGGCAGGCCTCGGCGATGCGCTTTTTGAGTTCGTCGATGCCGGTGCCGGTTTGGGAGCTTGTGATGATTACGTTCTCGGCCGGGACGTTGAGCTGCTTTTTGATAGCTGCTGCTTGGCGGGCCTGCTGGGTACGGCTGAGCTTGTCGGCCTTGGTGAGGCAGACGATAAAGTTGAACTCGTTGCCCTGTAGGTAGTCGATCATGTCGTGGTCGAGCTTGCTGGGGTCGTGACGAATGTCCACCAGTGAGACGACCAAGTTAAAGCTGCGCTCGGAGTCGAAAAAGTCGCCGATAAGCTCGGCCCAGCGGTCGCGCTCGGCCTTGGAGCGACGCGCGAAACCGTAGCCCGGCAGGTCCACAAAGTGCACATCGTCGGCCTCGAAGAAATTGATATTGCTCGTCTTGCCCGGCGTGCTCGAAACCTTGACCAGGTTCTTGCGGCCAAAGAGTTTGTTCATGATGGACGACTTGCCCACGTTGGAGCGGCCGACAAAGCTCACCTCGGGACAGGTGGACTCGGGAATCTGCGAAACTTTGCCGTAGCTGGCAACGAACTTGGCAAGCTGATAGTTAATGGAATCGGCCATGGACACTCCTTGGTCGTAGGTTCTTACAAATAGACGCGCTATTGCGCAGCGGCAATGCGGCGGACGATATCGAGCGTGATGTCACTTGCGACACGCGCGTACTCGAACAGATCGAACTCGCGCTCGCAAATTGCATCGTACGCCTCGTCACAATTATCGCTGATAGCGCGCAACACCAGGCAATCGACACCATTTTTGGTTGCGACATGGGCAATTGCCGCGCCCTCCATGCCGACACAATCGGCATGCGTCGCCTCGATAGCGTCGTTGCGCATGGTGACGCCCGTCACAAAGCGGTTACCCGTGGCAATCGTGCCGACCAGGAACTGCTTGGTGCCCTCGTTCGAAGCGACTGCATTTTTCGAAGCGTCAACAAACCCACGCTCAGCAAGCACGTCGGCGGCAATATCGACCAGCGCGGGCGTCGAGCCAAACTCCTCGAGCCCCGGTGCGGACTCGGCGATAAGCGCGGTATCGGTATCCAGATAGCGTAGGCGTTTGCCAATGACCACGTCGTCGATATGGAGCTTGGGGTTCAAACCGCCCGCAATGCCCGAAAACACAACAGCCTGCGGAGCATACTTGCTAATGAGGTGCTGTGTTGCAGCGGCGGCGTTCACCGTGCCCATGCCCGCCGTTGTGGCGACAACTGTCAGGCCGTCGAGCTCACCGCTCACAACGGTCAAGCCCGCCTCCCGTGCCTCGCAAACGTCGCTCAGCTCTTCCTTAATCTGCATGATCTCTTTTTCGAGTGCGCCTATGATCGCGATGGTTGCCATGCCATCCCCCAAATCC
>CAVKNR010000290.1:0-2048 GCA_963657575.1 Sodaliphilus sp. | reverse complement strand
CGCCGCAGTACTCAAAGCCCCACACGCGGTGCAGCAGCACCTCGCGGCTGTAGGCGCGGTTGGGATGCGTCGCCAAAAAGCTCAGCAGCGAGTACTCCATCAGCGTCAGGTCGATGGGCTCGCCATCGAGCGTCACCTGGTAGGTAGCCAGGTTGATCTCGAGGTTATCGATGTTGAGCACATCGTCGGCGGTGACGGTCTCCTCCTCGCCCATCAGGCGCTGCGCACGAGCCTTGAGTTCGTTGGGCGTCGCCGTGGGGCATACAAAGTCGGCATGCGCATGATTGGGCAGACGCAGGGTGCCGAGCGCCTCATCGTCGACGATCACCAACATGGGGACGCCGCCACGATCGTCAAGCCACTTGGCAATCTGATCGATGCGGTCGCTGCGGATGCCATCGGAATCGAGAATCAGCAGGTCAAAGTCGTGCGCCGCAGTCGGCGAATCGGGGGTTGCCAGGCTCACCTCGACACCCAGGGTGGTCGTCAAGCTGCGGGCAAACTCGTGGAAGCGCGTCGTGCGCGCCATGAACAGGGCACTCTTTTCGGACATATCGGCCTCCAAAGAAATGAGCTCAATCGTACTGGAACAAGCCAGCGCGATTAGGAGTTCGCCAGGTAGTGCTTGATCTCCCACTCGGTGATCGTAGACTCAAACTTATGCCACTCGTCGCGCTTCTTTTTAAGGAAGAAGCTGTGGATGTGCTCGCCGAGGGCATCCTTCATAAACTGCGAGTCCTCAAACACGTCGAGCGCCTCTTTGAGCGAGCGCGGCAGCGGCGTGTAGCCGGCCTCGACCATCTGGCGGTCGGTAAGCTTGAGCGTCTCGGCCGTGGCCTCGGGCGGGAGCTCCAGCTTGCGCTCGATGCCGTCCAGACCAGCCGCCAGCGTGACGGCGTTGACCAGGTACGGGTTGGCCATGGGGTCGGGGCTGCGAAGCTCGATGCGCGTAGACAGCTGCTTGCCGGGCTTGTAGACCGGAATGCGGACCATGCTCGCGCGGTTGCGCAGGCCCCACGTGGCGTACTGCGGCACGGAGTCGCCGCCCGTGGTGATGCGCTTGTACGAGTTTACCGTGGGGTTGGTGATGGCGCTGATCTCGCGCGCGTGCGCCAGAATGCCGGCCATGTAGCGCTTGGCGATATCGGAGAGGTGGTACTTCTCGTCATCCTCGCCCCAAAAGACGTTGTTGCCGTCGTGGTCGAATAGCGACTGGCACAGGAACATAGCGCTGCCGTCCTCGCCCGCCAACGGCTTGGGCATAAAGGAGGCGTGGCAACCGCTCTCGTAGGCCTGCTGCTTAATGATGAGCTTGGCCGTGGTGATGGCGTCGGACATGCTCAGGGCCTCGGCGTGGCGCAGGCTCATGCCGTGCTGTGAGCGGCCGGCGGCGTGGAAGGTGTACTCCACGGGCACGGACATCTTCTCGAGCGTGAGGACTGTGTTGCGACGCAGGTCGCGGGCGGCATCGCTCACCGAAAGATCGAAGTAGCCCACGTTGTCGAGCGGCTCGGGGGTGTGCTCGTCGGGGAAATAGTAATACTCCAGCTCGGCGCCCACGTTGAGCAGATAGCCGGCCTTTTCGGCCTTGTAGAACATGCGGCGCAGGGCATCGCGCGGGTCGCCGGCGAAGGGCTTGCGGTCGGGGGTACACACGTCGCAGAACACGCGGGCGACGCCGTTGTGGCTCGGGCGCCACGGCAGAATCTGGAAGGTCGAAGCATCGGGAAACGCCAGCATGTCGGCTTCCTCGGGCGTGGCAAAGCCCTCGATGGCGGAGCCGTCAAAGCCAATACCCTCCTCAAAAGCGACCTCGAGGTCCTCGGGGCTAATGGCAAAGTTCTTGAGGCGGCCGAGAATGTCGACAAACCACAGACGCACAAAGCGGATGTCACGCTGCTCTACGGAGCGGAGTACGTAATCGATGTTCTGCTGGTTCATGTCGCTCCCCTTTCTTTCGGGCGGGTTTCGACTGGTCTATATCGCAGATACTATCGCAGAAAAATGTTTCCGCAGGGTTAAAGCGTATCAAGCGCTCAAAAAACGTG
>CAVKNR010000289.1:0-2055 GCA_963657575.1 Sodaliphilus sp. | reverse complement strand
CCCCCTGCTGTTCAAAGTCCTTTATTTTCTGGGCGATCAAGTCGTTGAATGCCATGATTCTCCAATCTTGCTCTCTAGCTAATCAAAATTATACTGATTCTTGATTAATTAGAGAGCAAGATTGTGTGTAGTTTGATTAGCACTTAAGCAAGTTTTATCACCGTTATTGCTCCGAAGGATATCGAGTGGCTAAGAGGACAACCGAGCTCGAATGCGACTCCCCGAGCAGTCAATTTGGGACGGGGCTTTTACGACTACCCTCCCCCTGTAGAAAAATCCCCAACGCAGTTGCGGTGAAATAGGGACTGTTTTTGCTGGTCAAACCGCAAAACAGTCCCTATTTCACCGCAACTTATTGGTGGCCTTTTGGGTGGCACTCAGCGCCACGGATCGGCTTCGAACATCGGCTCGCGCTCGGGACGGCGATCGCTGTAGGGATCGTAGCCGTCGTCGTCCTCGTTCTCGGCACGGATGTAGGGGTCGCACGGCTTGGGTGCCGGCTTAGGCGCAGGCTTGGGTGCGGCGGGTGCGGCATCGGTCGCCGGTGCGTTCGTCTTGTTCTCGTCTTTCATCTGCATAGCTCCTTGCCATGTGCTCACGTTCAACACCATCGATTGTCGCACGAAAAAGGGCGGCGGACCCAATTGGATCCGCCGCCCTTGGCGTTTAGAGACGGCTGGCAGATTTTAAGGCATGTCCCAAAAATCTACTCGGCATCGGGAACCTCGTAGGTGGCCGCCGGCGTGTTATCGCACACGACGGTAAAGCCGCCGTCCTTGTCGACATCGACCGTCACCTGATCGCCCTCGCGCACCGTGCCGTCGATGATGGCGGCGGCGATGGCGTCCACGACCTCGCGCTGGACCAGACGCTTGAGCGGACGGGCACCGAACACGGGGTCCAGGCCGCCCACGGCGAGCATCTGCTTGGCCGCCGGGGTGATGGCAAGCGTCATGCGCTCCTTGGCCAGGCGTGCGCGGACGTCGGCAAGCTGGATGTCGACGATCTTCTCGATCTGCGCCATGCCGAGCGGATGGAACACCACGATATCGTCGATACGGTTGAGGAACTCGGGACGGAAGGTCTGAGCCATGGCAGCGTCGACCTGATGGCGCATCTCCTCCTCGTCCTTGCCGGACAGATCGGCGATGGCTTTGGAGCCCACGTTGGACGTCATGATGATAATCGTGTTCTTGAAGGACACCTGGCGACCCTGGCCATCGGTCAGACGGCCGTCATCAAGCACCTGCAACAGCACGTTAAAGACATCCGGATGGGCCTTCTCCATCTCGTCGAGCAAGATCACGGAGTACGGACGACGGCGCACGGCCTCGGTGAGCTGGCCGCCCTCGTCGTAACCCACGTATCCCGGGGGCGCACCGATCAGACGCTGGACGCTGAACTTCTCCATGTACTCGGACATGTCGATACGCACGAGTGCGCGCTCGTCGTCGAACAGGCACTCGGCAAGCGCCTTGGCGAGCTCGGTCTTGCCCACGCCGGTGGGGCCCAGGAAGAAGAAGCTGCCGATGGGCTTGTCCGGATCGGAGAGACCCGCACGGCTGCGGCGCACGGCCGCGGCAACGGCGGAGACGGCCTCGTCCTGACCGATGACGCGCTTATGCAGCTCGCCCTCCAGGCCCTTCAACTTGTCGAGCTCGCCCTGCATCATCTTGGACACGGGCACGCCGGTCCAGGCGCTCACGACCTCGGCGATCTCATCGGAGGTCACCTGTTCGTTGAGGCCCTCGCCGTTCTGCTGCTTTTGTGCCTCGAGTGCGGCCTCGGAATCCTGAATCTGCTGCTGCAGACCCGGAATCACGGAGAAGCGCAGCTCGGACGCACGTCCCAGGTCGCCGTTGCGCGTCGCGCGCTCCTCTTCGCTCTTGGCCTCGTCAAGCTGGCCCTTAAGCTCCTGCACGTGGTCGATGGCGTTCTTTTGGTTGAGCCAGCCAGCCTTTTGCACATTGAGCTTTTCCTGGACCTCGGCAATCTCCTGGCGCAGGGCCTCCAGACGCTCCTTGGAGGCGTCGTCGGTCTCCTTCATGAGTGCCT
>CAVKNR010000288.1:0-2067 GCA_963657575.1 Sodaliphilus sp. | reverse complement strand
GTGCCGCAGTCGAGCGCCATGATGTAGGAACCGCCAAAGTTAAACGAGGCATCTTCCATGCCCAGGCTGCCCAGATTCAACGACATCGCTTACACCTTTCTATTGCATCGGGTCGGACAGGACCCGTTCGATCTCTGATGCGGGAAGTGCGCCTTGGCGCAGGATCTGGAGCCCGCCGTGCTGGAACGACACGATGGTCGAGGCGTCGCGACACGGGGTCTCGCCGGCGTCGACGGCAACATCGACCCCCTCCAGGATGCGACCTTCGACGGCGGCAAAGCTTGCCGGCGAGGGCGCGCCGTGTGTGTTGGCGCTCGTGCAGGCAAGGGGACTGCCGCAGGCGCGGATGAGCGCTTGGACCACGGGAGAGGCCGAAGCGCGCAGGGCCACGGTGTCGTCGGCAGCACGCATAAAGGTCGGCACGCAGGGAGCCGCCTTGACCACGATAGTCAGGGCTCCCGGCCAGCATCGTCGCGCAAGTACGCGGGCATCTTCCGAGATATCCACGCCATAGCGGTCGAGCGCCTCGACGCCATCGACCAGCCAGGCGACCGTTTGGGTGAGCTTGCGCTGCTTGAGGGTAAAGATGCGGCGGTAGCCGGTACCGAGCGCAGGGACCGCGGCGCCATTGACGACAGCCTGCGGATCGCGCGGCCACGATGGGAATTCGCTTGTATCTTGGGGTACGGCGTCCGAGAAGGCGTTGACTGCCACGGCGACACCGTAGACGGTCTCGGTCGGGATCAAGGCCAGGCCGCCGCAGCCGAGCACCTCGGCCGTGCGCTCGACGGCGAGCCGATGCGGCTCGCGCGTTCCCTCGTATACCCGATAGACCGTCTGCATGTGTATGCCAGCCCCTTACGCTCTGGTGAAAGTTTGTTTACTGAGGGGCATTCTCGCACGAAACATTCAGCCTATTTGCCCAGAGCGCATGTTGGTTTGGTGAGCGGCTCTAGTAGTCGGTGAAAGTGAGGGGGTTATTGGACTGCGACGAACTTCTTTGGCCTGCCGGCGTGGCGTCTTTGGGCGGCGTAGCGCTCGATGCTGTCTATCGTTATCATCCGACGGCCGTCGACGAGTTCAACATCGAGTTTTCCGGCTTTGACCAGCGCGGTAATCCGCGGAGCGGAGACTTTGAGGTCCAGCGCTGCGTCTTTAAATGTTCGGCACGCCGCTTCCCGAGCGTCCTCGTGGTCGATTTCGACTGAAAGGGCCACGACCTCGGCCGAGCGTTCGTACCCTGCCGGAGTCAAACCGTTGTTGAGGTCGTCGGCCAAAAACGCCATCAGCGCCTCGGTGGCATGGGTAATCGCTTCTTCGCGCGTATCGCCATCGGCAAAGGCGCCGGGAAGCTGCGGGAAGCTGGCGCAGTAACCGTCGTCTTCTTTTATGAGAACGCAGTCATAGGTAAATCGCTGCCTCATTTTGCCTCCAACTACTATCCAGCTTGGCGACGAATACTTGCCCACGTGCCCTTCTTTGGTCGATCACCACCAGAGCCGTTCACGGTGACAACACGATCGCCAGAAACATACTTAGCATGACTACCGACTTGCGCGACCTTCACGAATCCATCGTGCTTGAGTAGGGCAATGATTTCCCGAAAGGTAGGAGGTTGCATGGGCCGACCTCTTTCAGCCGTCCTAATTATAAACTACTTTATAATTTTTGTTAACCAGTTAATAAATATTACTGGCGCTGCTTGGGCTCGGTGACGATGGCTCGGACGATACGGGGACGATCGGTGAGGTCGTGGACGATGCGCACGTCCGACAGACCCGCTTGACGACAGAGCTCGGCCGCGGCATCGAGGGCGCCCTCGTAGAGCTCGCAGGCAAACAGGCCGCCGGCGCGCAGCATGTAAGGCGCCGCATTGAGCAGGCGGCGGAAGATATCGAGGCCGTCGGCGCCGCCCTCGAGCGCCAGGTCGGGCTCAAAGTCCTTGACCTCGTGCGGCAGCGAGCGCATGACGCCAGTCGGGATGTAAGGTGGGTTGGAGACGAGCACATCAAAGGTGCCCCACTCTTCGCGGGGAATGGAACTCACCAGGTTGGTGAGGCTAAAGGC
>CAVKNR010000287.1:0-2101 GCA_963657575.1 Sodaliphilus sp. | reverse complement strand
GCCTAGTGCTCCTCGCCGGCGCGGGCCAGGTCGTAGGGCGTGGTCTGGTAGACGTAGTAGTTGAGCCAGTTGGTGTAGAACAGCTGAGCCTGGCTGCGCCAGACGTTGCGCGGCTCGGCGGTGGGGTCGTCGCCCGGGAAGTAATGCGCCGGTACCTGAGGATTGAGGCCACGCTTCACATCGCGCTCGTACTCCAGGCGCAGCGTATCGGTGTCGTACTCGGGATGGCCAAAGACAAAGAAGCGACGGCTGTCGGTCGACTTGACGATATACAGGCCCACCTCGTCGGACACGGCCACGACCTCAAGCTGCGGCTCGGCCTCCACGTCCTCGCGGCGCACATCGGTGTTGCGCGAATGCACAGCATAGAAACGGTCGTCAAAGCCGCGAACCAGCGGGCTTTGCGGCTTCACCAGATAATGCTCGAACACGCCACTCGCCTTTGCCGGCAGGTCGTGCTTCTGGATACCGTAATGATGGTACAGGCCGGCCTGCGCACCCCAACAAATGTGCAGCGTAGAGTGCACGTGCGTGGTTGACCAATCCATGATCTGGCAGAGCTCGGGCCAGTAGTCGACCTCCTCGAACGGCATCTGTTCCACCGGCGCGCCCGTGATGATCAGGCCGTCGTAGTGGATGTCACGGATGTCGTCGAACGTGCGGTAGAACGTCTCCAGGTGGCCGGCACTCACATGCGTGGCCTCGTGCGTTTTGGTGCGCAGCAGGTCTACCTCCACCTGCAACGGCGTGTTGGAGAGCTTGCGCATGATCTGCGTCTCGGTGGCGATCTTGGTGGGCATGAGGTTGAGGATGAGCACGCGCAGCGGACGGATGTCCTGGTGCAGCGCGCGGTACTCGGTCATGACAAAGATGTTCTCGCTCTCGAGCTGCGCGGCGGCAGGGAGGGCGTCGGGGATGCGAATGGGCATGGATGCTCCTTACGAGTCAGTTGCAGCTATGGTACAACGACCGGCCCCATCCGCGCGAGCACATCGCCCAGCGATGCCGTCAGCGGCCCAAATCACTCCAAAAGTAGAGATTAAGGCATGTCCCAAAAATCTACGGCACTTTAGCCTAGCAAAGTGGCATCAGGACGCTACAATGGTTCGACGCGAAAAACTCGGCCGAAAGGATACATATATGTACCAGACGCGTAAGATCGGTGTGGTCGGCCAGGGCCACGTAGGAGCACATGTCGCCAACAGCCTGCTTATGCAGGGCATTGCCGACGAGCTGTACCTGTGCGATATCAACGAGGCCAAGGTGACGTCCGAGGTCCAGGACCTGCGCGACTCCCTTTCGTTTGTCCCGTACAACACCAAGATCGTCAACTGCAACGACCACTACGAGGAGCTGGCTTGCTGTGACGTCATCATCAACGCCGCCGGCAAGGTCGCGCTGGCCGCCGGCAACCGCGACGGCGAGCTGTTCTTTACCACCGACGCCGCCCGCACCTTTGCCAAGCGCATCGTCGACGCCGGCTTTGACGGCATCTTCGTGAGCATCTCCAACCCCTGCGACGTCGTGTGCACCGAGCTGTGGCATCTGACCGGCTACGATCCCAAGAAGATCATCGGCTCGGGCTGCGGCCTGGACTCCGCCCGCCTGCGCACCGAGATCTCCAAGAAGGTCGGTGTGAGTCCCAAGTCCATCGACGCCTACATGATCGGCGAGCACGGCTTTAGCCAGCTTGCCGCCTTTAAGGCCGCAACTATCGCCGGCAAGAGCCTCAACGAACTTCAAGCCGAGAACCCCGACAAGTATGCCTTCGACCACATGGAGATCGAGGAGCTCGCGCGCAAGGGCGGCTATGTAACCTACCAGGGCAAGCAGTGCACCGAGTACGCCGTCGCCAACTCCGCCGCGCGCGTCTGCGCCGCCGTGCTGCACAATGAGCACGCCGTGCTTTCGGCCTCCACGCTTATGACCGGCCAGTATGGCGAGGAGGGCATCTTCACATCCTTGCCGTGCGTGATCGGCGCCGAGGGCGTCGAGGAGGTCTACACGCTCGACCTGTCCGAGTACGAGCTCGAGGGCTTCCACAAGAGCTGCCAGCACATCCGCGACAACATCGCCCAGCTCGACTGGTGGGACGCCGAGG
>CAVKNR010000286.1:0-2107 GCA_963657575.1 Sodaliphilus sp. | reverse complement strand
ACCTCGGTTTGGTTGCGGAACATCATGTGCAGGTGCTTGCTGACCAAAAAGCTCGCTTCGATGGGGTCGCGACCGGCGATAGCGCGGCGAATCTGCTTGTGCTCGTTTACGATGTCCTGATTGTCGAGAACCTGCGTGGCAGCGCGCAGCCAGCGGAAGCGCTCCAGGTCGGCATTGGTCTCTTCGAGCCACGACCACACGGTGCTGCGACATGCGATGCTAAAAATCATGTGATGCATGAGGTTATCGCTCAAAAAGAAGCCGATGCGATCCTCATCGGCCATGGCCTTTTCCTGCAGCGCGATGGCTCGGTCGAGCTGCTCGATGCCTGCCGAGGTGGCGCGCGCACAGCACTCCACGATTACCTGCTTTTCTAGATGCTCGCGGATGTAACAGGCACTCTCGGCAAGGGTGAGGTTGATGGGCGAGACGTAGGTGCCGCTTTGGGGCACGGTGCGCACCAGGCCTTCCTGCGCCAAGCGAACCAAAGCCTCGCGCACGGGCGTGCGCCCCATATCCAGGTCGTCGCAAAGTTGCTTGACGCCCAGCTTTTCGCCCGGCTTGTAGTCCAGGTAGACGATTTTGCGTCGAATGGTGTGGTAGGACTGGTCCTGTAGGCTCGTTTCCTGCTCGCCGACGTGCATCGATTCTTCCATAGCGCCTCGCAACTGTTCTATCAAACTCATATGTCAGTTGTTAATTATGCCGCGAATCAGCTCTCCGCGGTGGGTAATTCGGCTGATGCCTGAGAACTATTGCGGCATCTTAGTCTGTGTTTGCGCAAGGCTGCGCTCAATGTTGCCGTATCATAAGCCGTCGCAAACGTGAAATAGAAAGAAGGAGTCCCATATGCAACTGGCAAATATCGTACGCGAGCGCTGGAAAGGCGTCTTGTTCTGCCTGATCGTCGCCATTCCCGCGACGTTGCTCGGCAAACAAATTGAGGTGGTCGGCGGTCCGGTATTTGCCATCCTCTTTGGCATGGTCCTGGCGCTCGTCTTTCCCAAGAATCGTCGCGAACAGCTCGCCGTCGGCGTTACCTATACGTCCAAAAAAGTCTTGCAATACGCGGTTATCCTGCTTGGCTTTGGCATGAACCTCTCCCAGATCCTGTCCAAGGGCGCCCAGTCGCTGCCGATTATCGTGGCGACGATCTCGACTTCGCTTGTCATCGCCTTTGTGCTCTGCCGCGTCATGAACGTACCGGGCAAGATCGCGACGCTTGTAGGTGTGGGTTCGTCGATTTGCGGCGGTTCGGCCATCGCTGCGACCGCGCCCGTCATCGACGCCGACGATCACGAGATTGCCCAGGCCATTTCGGTCATCTTCCTGTTTAACGTTATCGCGGCGCTCGTGTTTCCGACGCTCGGCGGCATGCTCGGGCTGACCAACGAGGGCTTTGGCCTGTTTGCCGGCACCGCCATCAACGACACCTCGTCCGTAACGGCTGCGGCGAGCGCTTGGGACAGCATGCATCCCGGCGCCAATGTGCTCGAGAGCGCCACGGTGGTCAAGCTCACCAGGACGCTGGCCATTATTCCCATCACGTTGGTTCTCGCATGCTGGCAGATGCATCTGGCGCGCAAGGCCGGCGGCGACGCCAAAAGCACGTTCTCGCTTAAACGCGCGTTTCCCATGTTCGTGCTGTTCTTTGTGCTGGCGAGCGTGATCACCACGGTGTTTCAGCTTCCTGTGTCCATCACGGCGCCCATCAAGGAGCTGTCAAAGTTCCTTATCGTGATGGCCATGGCGGCTATTGGTTTTAATACCGATATCGTCGAGCTGGTCAAAAAGGGCAGCAAGCCCATCGCATTGGGCTTTTGCTGCTGGATTGGCATTGCGTGCATGAGTTTGGGAATGCAACACGTGCTGGGAATCTGGTAGAGAAGTAGCTTATTTGCGTGCTGCGTGCTGGCGAGCGCATTCTCACGGTGGAGCGATAGGAGCTCTTGCGGGTATGGCTTGTCCGCAGGTTTATAAGTCCCGAAGAGCTCTTATCGCCCCGCCAGGATGGCGATGCGGGGCAACACCTATACTCGCAGGACGGCGCTTTCTGCCCTATAGTGTTTGGTGAGCAATATCGTTCAATTTTGAAACACTCGGTCGT
>CAVKNR010000285.1:0-2110 GCA_963657575.1 Sodaliphilus sp. | reverse complement strand
TGTTCTCGAGCGGTTCGTTCGAGATGCATCAGGCGGGCTTTAAAAAGGACAGCCCCATCAAGCGTATTGTGATGCGCGGCATGCGTGCACGTGGCGGGTATCATGAGGAGCAGTATTTCGATCAGTCGATCGGCGATATCTTGCGTCACGATGTATGCAAGATCAATTGTCGCGTGACCTCACCCGAGCTGGAGCGCGACCTTAAGGCGTATTTGGCCGAGCGCTCGGACCGCGTGGTCAACGCGCCGTTCGATCCGGTGATGTTTGAGATCACAGACGTGGCGTGCAACAAGGGCGAGAGTGTGGCTTGGCTGGCGGGCTACTACGGTATTGCCGAGGATGAGGTCGCGGTCTACGGCGACGGCGGCAACGACATCGCCATGCTCAAGCGTTTCCGCCACAGCTATGCGACCAAAAACGGCAGCGACGCGGCCAAGGCCGCCGCGAGCGCGACCATCGGCAGCTGTATGGCCCATGCCGTCCCCAAACACATGCTTGCCACCATGCATAAGCAGAGCTCCCGCACCATCATCGAATAATGTGACAAAGGGACAGCCCCTTTGTCACAGGTGACGCCGGTCTCTTAAAATACGAACAAACATTCGCATACCTAACTGCGCTTTGATAGAATTGATGCTGTTGGCGGCAGTTCCATGTGCCGGGCAGCGCCCTCCATCTGATGGGAGGTGATGCCCATGACCGATTTGATTGATTTCGTGAGACTTCTGACCGCTCTGGTCTCGTTCTTCACGGCGCTTGTCGGCCTTTTCGAGACACTCAAGCAGCGTTCGAAGCGCAACAGAAGGGGTCGCCGCCGCTAAGGCGTTGACCCCTTAATCCAAGTAACGGCGCTGCCCAGCTTTCCAGAACTTGGGCTGCCGTCGACACTATTCTACCCACGAATGACATTTTGGACAATCGGTAATGCCGCTCTAAAAGCCTGGCACAACCTAGGCGGTCGCTGGATGTGACAAAGAGGCTGCCCCTTCGCCACATCCCAAATATTGCCTTTACGTGTTGATGCACACGGTGTGCAATAATACTCGCACTGTGCAATAGCGCACAGGTTGAGTAACAAGGAGGACGCTTGTCCCAGCTCGAGAAATGTGATCGCCGGTCCCTTCGCTCGCAGCGCGCCCTTCGCCAGGCGCTTGCCAGCGAACTTGCCGAAAGCGGCGATCTTTCGCGCATTAATGTCGCGTCGCTCACCGAGCGTGCCGGCCTTACGCGTCGCACGTTCTATTCGCACTACCGCGATATCCCCGACTTTATCAGTCAGATCGAGGACGGCCTGCTTGCCGAGATTCGTGAGCGCATTGAGCTCATCACCGCAGCTCAGCTGCCCGACCTCTATCACAACATCGATGATCTTGAGCCGGCACCCGGTTCGGTTGAGCTGCTGCGCTATCTTGCGGCCAATCGCGACCTTATCGGGGCCCTGCTGGGCCCGGGCGGCGACCCCGCCTTTATTAAAAAGATCATCGATACCGCACGCGAGGCCGTGGTGCCGCGTGCACAGACGGGCATTTTGGGCTTGGCGCTGGGCACGTTCTTTGACTACTACGTTACCTACGTCGTGAGTGCCGAGGTCGGCATGATTCAGCGCTGGTTTGAGCGTGGGCTTACCGAATCGCCCGAGGCCATGGCGCGCATTATGACGGTGCTCGCTTTTGTGCGCCCTGGTGACCTGTATGGCCAACCCATCGATATCAACGTGCCGGAATACGGCATGAAGCTATTGAACCTACAGCTCGAGGACGCGGCCGACACCGCCGCGCCCGTCGAGTCCAACAACTAAGAGGAGAGACAATGAGCAAACTCGTCGAGGGCATAAAGGACCGTATGGTCGCTGCCGCACGCGAGGCCGCGCCCGCCGTGGTGGACGCCGCGCAGAAGGCCGCGACCGCGGCTGCCGAGAAAGTTGCCGAGGCGGTTGCCGAGGCCAAGAACGCGGCAGGGGAGACGTCCGTTGCTAGCGAGCCCGCCACCGCCGCCGAGCCCGTAGCCGCCGCCCACGCCCCCGAAGGCGCGATCTTCAATCCTGAGAACGCTCGTGGCAACCTGCACCTGGGCATCGACGTGGGCTCCACCACCGTTAAGCTCGCCGTGC
>CAVKNR010000284.1:0-2110 GCA_963657575.1 Sodaliphilus sp. | reverse complement strand
ATGCCGTAGACGGAAATCGTCTCCTCGCCATTACCATCGCCGCGGTCGTATTGCAGCTGGTAAACAGCATATTTCTCGGTCTGTGCGATTGCGCCCGCGCCGTTGTCGGTCGTATTGACCGGGTGGATATCGTCGTTGTCAGTGTCGATCTTAGAGGCCTTGTCGATCAGGTCGATAGCCCCGTCGCGGTCGTAGCCGAGGGCATCGGCAAGGTCATCGAGGCGCGCGTAGAGCGCATCCTTCTTGTCCTGGACCTTGGCAAGCGCATCCTGCGCCGCGGCCAGGCTCTCAGCAGACGGAGCGCTGGTCGCGGCATCGGCTGCCGCCTGCGCCGCATCGGCCGCGTCGTCAAGCTCGTCATCGGCATCCTGGGCAGCGGTTAGCAGCGCGCCGTCAACCGACTGCAAGCGCTCGAGTGCCGACCACTGCTCGCGCTCCTCGGCAGTACCCTCGAGCTCCAGCGGCGCCTTGAGCGTGTACTGGTGCTCGGCGACCAGGCTCGTCTCGAGGTTGTCCGCGTAGTGCGTCATCGTGGGCAGAATCGCCAGGCCAAAGAGCAGCAGCAGCGACGCAAATGCAATGCCCACGAAGAGCGTGGCGAAGTTGCCCAGGTTGCGCAGGAAGATACGCAAGCGGAAGCGGGAAACAAAACCCATGCGTTCCGACAGCTGCAGACCGCGCTTGGTACCCGACTTGCCGCTCGCCTCGTGGCGAAGGAACTGCAACGGCGTCTTGCCCATCTTGCGAAGCAGGCCCACCAGTGTAATGAGGATGAGCGCGGCAGCGGGAACCACGGCGCACTTCACAAAGATCTCCCAGCTCCAGTACACCTGGAAGGGCGGCAGGCTGTACGAGCCGTAATACAGGCTACGCATAGGCTCGGTAAAGAACGCAATGCCGAGCGCGGTGCCCAGCAGCGCCGCGACCACGCCTACGATGGCGGGAAGCGCCAGGTAGTGCAGCACAATCTCGCGACGACGATAGCCGCTGGCGAGCAGCGTGCCGATGATGGCGCTCTCCTCCTCGATGGTGGCGTCGGTAAGGACCACAAAGACAAACGCCATGATCACGATGATGATGTCGAGCAGCGTCATCCACATCATGGAGTCGCCGTCTACGTCGTCGCGCGCGTAGCCAATGCCCTGGTTGGAATCGGCGTCGATGAGGTCATCCACGCGTGCATCGGCATCGGTGAGCGCCTCCACCATATCCTGCTCCGCATCGATGCGGTCCGCGGTGGGGAGGTCGCGATCGGTAAAGGTGAAGGAGTAGGTGTAGGCGGGCGCGCCGCCGGCATCTTCGAGCGCGGCAAAGCCGCCATCGGTGACCTCGGCCACGCCGTACGTGATGGTGTTCACCGTAAAGTCCGAATTGTTGAGAAACAGCGCCTGACTGTCGGGCTGGGTCATGATGCCGCAGATGATGTAGGTGCGGCCCTCAAGCTCAACCTTATCGCCCACGGCGAGGTCGTTGTTGGTGGCGAAGACACGGTCGATGGCTACCTCATCGTCCGTCTTGGGCTCCTTGCCCTCACAGTAGGACGCGATATCGACCTTGGTGCGGTGCGCATAGGTGCGCAGCGTGCGCTTGGTGCCGTCGTCGCCGGCGGTCTTTTTGATGATGGCGTCGATGGAGAAATTCTTGTAGAGCGTGACGCCGCCGACGTCGTCGGCCGCGTCCTCGGCTGCCTTGAGTTGCTCCTCGGTTGCCTCGAAGGAGGTGGTCACGCGGCCGTCCTCAATCGTGTACGCATCGCGCATGTCATCGATGAGGCAGCCGATGGAATGCGCCGCGAGCAAAAAGCCCGAGGTGAGAGCGATACTTCCGCACATAAGCAAAAAGATGCCCAGGTACTTGCCGGTATTGCGGCGCAGCTCGCGTGGGAGACGTTTTGCGAGAGGTGTCATGGCGCCGCCTACCAATCGAGCTCGGCGGCCGCGATGGGCGACTCGTTGAGCTCATCGGCGACGATGTGCCCGTCGCGCAGGCGCAGCACGCGATTGGCCATGCGCGCGATGGCGGCATTGTGGGTGACAATGATGATGGTGCAGCCGTAGGTGCGGTTGACATCCTCCATGAGCTGCAAGATTTCCTTGGACGTCTTATAGTC
>CAVKNR010000283.1:0-2112 GCA_963657575.1 Sodaliphilus sp. | reverse complement strand
AGCGCCCGGTCGCGGGAACCACATGCAGGCCAGCCTCGGTCAGCTCGCGAATGGCACGGCGGATGGTCCCATCCGCCTCATGCAGGGCGTTCAGTAGCGTTCCGTCTAAGTCACTCGCAAACATCTTGATCATGGGCGTGCCTCTCCTTCGTCTGCACGATATTGTAGACGAGAACGGGCGAAAGATTGTCCTACACCGCGGCGGGGCCGTGTTCGCCGGTACGGATGCGGATGACTTCCTCGATCGGCTCGACCCAAATCTTGCCGTCTCCGACGGCACCGGTGCGGGCGGCGTTACAGATGATGTCGACAATGCCGTCGACGTGCTCGTCGGCGCAGATGAGGGTGAACTGCACCTTAGGGATCATGTTGACAAGCAACTCGTTGCCGCGCACGTATTCCTTCCAGCCATGCTGTGCGCCGCAGCCCTGCACCTGGTTGATAGTCATACCGCGAACATCAGCAGCAAACAGCGCGTCTTTGAGAACCTCGAGCTTCTCGGCACGAACGATCGCCGTAATCTTCTTCATAGTGAATTCCTCTCTTCAAAAAAAGAAATGAATTGTCCCTCACATGGCACGGGTTTTCCAGGTGCCACAGACCAACCTTGTAGATCAGATAAGTGCAACTAACAGGTCTTAGCAGGTTTCCCAAGTGCCGCAGATCGGCCTGAAAGAGGAGTGCCGCGTACTTAAGGTACGCAAACGACGATTGAAGGCCGAGGTGCGGTGCTTGGGGAAGCTGCTAATCGAGTCCGGAGAACGAAGGGTAGGCGCTCTCGCCGTGTTGACTCGCATCCAGGCCCAGCGCCTCGTCGGCCTCGTCCACGCGCAGGCTGCCGTGGAACAGCGCCTTGACCACCGCGGCGATCACCAAATCGAGCACCAGCACAATAGCGACCGTCACCACAATGCCCAAGATCTGAGAGATGAGCAGCGACACGTCGCCCGTGTAGAACAGACCGCCCTTACCGGTCCACGAAAGCTCCGGCACACAGAACAGGCCCGTGAGCACGCCGCCCAAAATTCCGCCGATACCGTGGCAACCAAACGCATCGAGTGCATCGTCGTAGCCAAACTTGGTCTTAAGATGGCTGATAGCCAGATAGCAGACGGGCGATACGATCAGACCCATGACCAGCGCTGCCCACGGCTCGACAAAGCCCGCACCCGGCGTGACCACCACAAGGCCCGCAACCAGACCGGTGCTGGCGCCCACCAGCGTGGGGCGGCCGGTATGCACGCGCTCGACGGCAAGCCACGAGACCATGCCCGCCGCGCTGGCCGTCACGGTGTTGAGGATGGCGAGTGCCGCAACGGCGTCGGCCTTAAACTCGCTGCCGCCGTTAAAGCCAAACCAGCCAAACCAAAGCAGGCCGGCGCCCAGCGCCACAAACGGCACGTTATGCGGACGGTAGCTCACCATGCCAAAGCCACGACGACGGCCGAGCATTAAGCAGAGAATCAGGCCCGTGAGACCGGACGAAATGTGCACCACGTCGCCGCCGGCAAAGTCGAGCGCGCCGATCATGTCACCGATAAAGGAGCCCTCGCCGCCCCAGACCATGTGGGCGAGCGGCGCATAGACCACGAGCAGCCAAATGCCCAGGAAGGCCGTCATGGCACCAAACTTAACGCGACCGGCCAGGCTGCCCGTGACGATAGCAGCCGTGATCATGGCAAACGCCATCTGAAAGGCGATGTTGATGATCTGAGGGTAGACGGCACCGTCCGCAGCATTGCCCTCGGCCGCCTGCAGCACCTGGTTGAGTACCGGCAGGCACAGCAGCTGGTCAAGGCCTCCAATAAACGGGCTGGAACCGTCGCCGCCATAGGCCAGAGACCAGCCGGCAACAATCCACAGCACACCAACCAGGCCAATGGCGCCAAAGCACATGAGCATGGTGTTGATGACATTTTTGCGCCTGGACAGGCCGCCATAGAAAAACGCCAAGCCCGGTGTCATTAAAAACACGAGCATGGTGCAGACGAGCATAAACGTTGTCGATCCCGTATCGTACATTCGCTCTCCCTTGGTCGCATGAACGTTGTCGGCGCCCATAATGCGGCCGAGGGGCAACTGGTGTAGACCAGATACGGCGTTGTTAAACGC
>CAVKNR010000282.1:0-2138 GCA_963657575.1 Sodaliphilus sp. | reverse complement strand
AAGGAGCGCGCGATGCTTAAACAGCATCGCGACCAGCAGGGCAAACGCGCACAGAAATAGCTTGTTGAGTTTTGGATCCGTGCGCTAGCTGCGTTTTCGGATCAGGGCAATGTAGAAGCCCTCAAAGTCGCGGCTAGGCGGAATGGTCAGCGTACCGGGCATACCGTTGGCGACGGCCGAGACATGGCCGGCAGCGATGGCCTCAGTGAGGGCATTGCACTCGATATGCGGCTCCTCGCCGGCATCCTGGGCGCGACGCGCTTCGCTTTCGCTCGGCGTGCCGTCGAGGGGGATGAGCTCGCAGTCCATATGCTTGTCGAGGGCCTCTTGCAGGGCGTCCTCGTTTTCCTGCGGCAAGATCGAACAGGTCGAATAGACGAGCGTGCCGCCCGGTTTGAGGGCACCCATGGCGCGGTCCAGAAGTGCTCGCTGCGAGCGGGCGCACTTGCTCAGCAACTGCTCGGTGAGGCCGCGCAGGCTTTTCTCGTTGCCGCTGATGACGGTGCCCGTGCCGGTGCAGGGGGCGTCGAGCAGGATGCGGTCGAAGCGGAAGAACTCGTCGAGCTCGCGTGCGTCGATGCGCATGACGGGCACGTTTTTGGCACCCTGGCGATGGAGGTTTGATTCGAGCTTCTCGGCGCGGGGGATGTTCATCTCACAGGCGGTGAGGTGTGCCTGTCCCTGCGTGAGGGCGGCGATCTGCGTCGTCTTGCCGCCAGGGGCTGCGCACATGTCCAGGATGTCCTCGCCTTCCTGGGCGCCCAACACCAAAGGCGGCATCATGGACGACAGACTTTGCAAGTAGATCTTGCCGTCGCGGTAGATGTCGAGATCCCACAGATCGGAAACCTGGGCCTCGGGCAGGATAAAGGCGTCTGGGTACCAGGCGACGGGGTTGTGGGCGATGCCGGCGGCACCGAGCGCCGCAGCGATGTCCTCGGCGGTCGCCTTGAGCGTGTTGGCGCGCAGCGTGACCGGGCGTGTGGCCGCGGCGCCGAAGCCCTCGATCATGAGCTCGGCATCGGCGGGCGCATAGGCGCCGGCGACCGTGTCTACCATAAAGCGCGGCAGGTCGGCGGCGGAGTGTTGGGCGGCAAGCTGGTCGGAAAGCTCGGTGGCAGCAAACTGCCTAAGCTTGAGCTCGGGCTTAACCTGCTTTTTCTGCTTACGACGACGCGGCTTGGACATCCGTCTTTCCTTCCTGTCCCAAATTGACTACTTTCCGGGCACGACGCTGCTGGCGTGCTTTAGTACTGGCTCTCGTGCTTGCTAAAGAAGTCGAAGCGCGGGGGCAGCGGCTTCACGCGGTGCTCACCGGGCTTCTCGCCCAGGCTCTCCACAAACTCATCCGTGGAGGCGAAGATGTTATCCCAGCTAAAGAAGGCGACCGGGTCGATGTCGAAGTACTCGCAGATGAGCTCGCAGCCGGCCGGGACGATGCCGTGCATGAGCACGGTCGCCACGCGCAGCTCGGTAAAGGCGTCGACGAGGGCCTGCGTCATCGCGGTATTGGCTTGCTCGCCCTCAAGCTTGTTGGCGGCCTTGGAGGCGTCGCTCCAGCGCTTGTTGGCGGCGCGCAGGTAGTCGTCGCACACGGCGAGCGCATGGTGCGTCTCGAACTTGTACATGGCCTGCTCAAAGGCGAGGGCGGCCTGCTCGGCGGCCTCGACTACGGTGGCAGAGGCGGCGCCGGCGGGAATGCAGCCGTTGCGGTACGGGCTCTTGTCGCCCTCCTTGACGGCGACGCCGTAGAAGCAGCTGCGGGCCAGGCGGTTGAAGACGCCGGTCAAAAGGGCGCTCTCCTTAAGGGCGGGGTCGATGACGCGCTTGTCGTCGCAGGCGCGCACCTCGTTGCCGTCTTTGTCCTTGCCGGTCACGCGGGTGTCGTATGCCTTGGGGCTAAAGCTCACCGGCTTTTCGGACAGGCCGAGCGACAGCCAGTGTGCGCGCATCTGCTCGCAGGTGTAGTGGTTGAGCAGGTCGTCTGCCGGTGGGGGAGGCGTCTGCGAGGACGAGCTTGCCTTTTTGCCCATGTAGAGTAGGTGGTAGCAGGCGCTGACGGTGCTCTGCGTGAGGTTCCAACCCAGGGCCTCCCACATGGCGGTCTGCGCGATGCAGTAGAAGTAGATGTTGTCCTG
>CAVKNR010000281.1:0-2143 GCA_963657575.1 Sodaliphilus sp. | reverse complement strand
CAGATGATCCAGCATATGATCGATCACTGTCTTGGAAAGTTGGTCTAAGGGGACCAAAGCACCGCACCTTGCCGCTCAATCGTCGCTCGCGTACCTTAAGTACGCTTCGCTCCTCTTTCGTGGCAATCTGCGGCACTTTGACCCCTTAGACGACCTGCGGGGTTAACTTGGTTGAGTTTATCCTGCTTGAATAGCCCGGGCATGACATTGTTGTCATGTCCGGGCTTTTGTGTTTAGCGCCTTTTTGTTTGGAGACAATGAAATTAGCAAGAACGTAAAGCTAGGAGGCGCTATGTGTACGAGTATTCGATTCACCGATAATTCTGGCCACATGTATCTGGGCCGCAATCTCGACTGGAGCTTTGACTACGGCCAACAGGTTCGCGTGATGCCGCGCGGGTTTCACATTCCGTATTCGTTTATCGACGACGCGACAGCGGCGCACGCGGTGATCGGTATGTGCATCGATTACAGGAACTACCCTATGTTCTTCGATTGCGGCAACGATGCGGGCCTCGCCGTGGCGGGTCTCAATTTCCCGGGTTATGCCGAGTATGCCGAGGACCCTGTCAACGGCAAGACCAATATCGCGGCCTATGAGTTTCCCCTGTGGGTGGCAGCGACGTTCTCGACGGTCGATGAGGTCGAGGCCGCGCTGCGCGATACGGTGATTGTCGCCAAATCTGCCGGAGAGGGGCTGGGCGTGTCACTGCTCCATTGGATTATCGGCGACAGCCAGCGCAGCATCGTGGTCGAGATGATGGCCGACGGCCTGCATGTATACGACGATCCGGTCGACACCCTTGCCAATCAGCCGACCTTCCCGTGGCATATGGAAAACCTACGCACCTATATCACCGCCACAAGCGATTTTCCGCAAACGGCGACGTGGCGTGGCGCCGAGCTTAAGCCCTATGGAGCCGGTGCCGGCATGCGCGGCATTCCGGGCGATTGCTATTCGCCAAGCCGTTTTGTAAAGGCGGCGTACCTCAATGCCAATTACCCGCAAAAGGAGAGCGAGACCGAAAACGTCGTCCGCATGTTCCGCTCGCTCGAGGGCGTGGTGATGATCGAGGGAGCGTCCAAGATGGGCGATGGCAAGTTCGAGAAGACTATCTACACCGGATGCTTTAGCGCGCGCACGGGCAATTATTACTACGCGATGTATGGGGATCCGTCGATTCGCTACGTGAGCCTGATGGATGCCGAGGGCGCGAGCCCCGATAGGCTCGTGGTTCCCGAGCCGCGCCGTTCGTAGCCGATGGCTTTACCGCAATGCAAAGCGGCCCTGCATCTCCCGTGAGGTGCAGGGCCGCTGTCGTTGATTTATGGCGCCGCTAGAAGTTGGCGTCGTTGAGTTGTTCGTTCTCGAGGCCGTCGAGCTGTTGCTGTTCGGGCGTATCGGCGACACTCTCGAGCAGCTCGGTGGGATCGACGTTCATGCTCTTGCCGGCCTCGTTGCCGTTGACCAAGTCGTCCGAGAAGATGTCGACTTCCATTTCCTCGGCCTCTTCGATCTGGATCTCGAGCGGCACCTGGGTGCGCACGAGTTTGACGGCCGGGCGCATGCGGGCAAAGAGCGGTACGTACTCGATGATGATGGCCGAGTTCTCGAGACCATACCAACGTGCCGGGCTTCCGCAGGCGCGGCGGACGGCGTACTTGATGGCCATGACGCGATGGTCGTTGCGGTTGATGTCCGTTTCGGGGGCAAGCATCTTGCGCAGCATGCAAAAACGGAAGTCGCCCACGTTGCCGCGCGTCTCGTAGATGGAGTAGGTGTGGTGCTGCGGCGGCAACTCACCCGAGGCCATCAGGTCGCCGACGATCTGGCGCAGGTAGGCGTTGATGCGCTGATTGACCTTAAAGCCCAGGTCCAAGCGCACGCGGAACAGGAAGTCTGTGCCAAAGGTCTCGACGGAATACTCGTGCGTATAGGGCTCGTCGGTGACATGCACGTTAATGAACCAATACGCCTTGGCGCGCTTGGGGTGCTTGTCCAGGATGGAATAGAGCACGTCGCGGTCGAGCGTGAGCGGGTCGGGGCTGTTGGTGAGGAACACCAGATTGTCGGCGAGCACGGGGTAGGTCTCGTCATTGCGCAGGCGGTTGAGCTGGTCGATGTACTTGGAGACGGGCAGCA
>CAVKNR010000280.1:0-2158 GCA_963657575.1 Sodaliphilus sp. | reverse complement strand
GCCTGCGTGCAGGGCATCGCGTGCGGTATGCGCGTCAAGAACTGCTACCAGGACATGGTCGAGCAGGCCAAGGCTAATGTCGATGACATGGTTGCCGAGGCTGCCTACATCACCCAGAGCGAGGCCGCTGCTGACGAGGCAGCCGAGTAACGCTCCCAGGCACAAACTATGAGATTCTCGATTATTAGCGAGATCCCCGGCAGGACCCGTCTTCAATTGGCGGGTCCTGTGCCAGAGAGCGATCTCGATGCACTTCTTAAGCTCAGCGGCGATATCGACGGCGTACACAAGGTGCGCGTTTATGGCCGTATTGGCCAGATGGCGCTCGAATATGACGAGCAGTGTCGTGCGGGCGTGCTCGACGCCTTGGGTGCGCTCGATGCCCAGGCCATTGCCGACGCAAAGACGGGTTACGTGATGCAGCTTGAGCCACGCAAGCACAAGCTCGTCATGGATCTTGCCGCACTTATCGGCGCCCACTACGCGCGCCGCTGGTTCCTGCCTACGCCGCTGCGTGCCATCTTTGTCGTGGCCGGTTACATGACCTTTTTGCGCGCCGCCCTCCGTGAGCTTGCACAGCCGCGTCTGACCGTCCCCGTGCTCGATGCCTCGGCCATTGGCATCTCGTTTGTTAAGCGCGACGTCGATACCGCGGGCCAGACGATGTTCCTGCTCAACGTGGGCGAGCTGCTCGAGGACTACACGCGCGCCATGAGCGAAAACGAGCTCATCAACTCGCTGCTCGACGTGCCCGATAAGGCGCAAAAAGTGGTCGGCGACACCGAGGTGAGCGTTGCCGCCACCGAGCTTGAGCCCGGCGACTTGGTCGCCGTTCGCACCGGCATGTCCATCTGCATCGACGGCGTGGTTGAGCAGGGGAGCGCCATGGTTAACCAGGCGACCCTGACCGGCGAGCCGCTTGCCGTCGAGCGCAGCGCAGGCGACGATGTGTTTGCTGGAACTGTCGTCGAGGACGGCAGCATCTTGGTGCGCGTGCGCGCCAACACGGCGCAGACCAAGCTGCGCTCGATCGTCTCGCTCGTGCAGGCGGCCGACTCGCTCAAGTCCGAGGGTCAGTCGCACATGGAGGATCTCGCCAACAAGATCGTCCCGTGGAACTTCCTGCTTGCGGGCCTGGTCGCGCTCACCACGCGCAGCCTTATCAAGACCTCGGCGGCGTTGATGGTCGACTACTCGTGCGCGCTCAAGCTCACGGGTTCGGTCGCCGTCATGACCGCCATGAGCGACGCCGCCAAGATGGGCGTTATGGTCAAGGGCGCCAAGTACTTTGAGTCGTTTGCCAAGGCCGACACCATTGTGTTTGATAAGACCGGAACGCTCACCGAGGCACAGCCGCGTCTTGCCTGCGTGCTCACCACCGATGGCTGGAGCGAGGACGAGATTCTGCGCCTTTCCGCTTGCTTAGAGGAGCATTTCCCGCATCCGGTGGCACGCGCCGTGGTCAATGCGGCACGCGAGCGCGAGCTCGAGCATCGCGAGCGCCATGCCGCCGTCGAGTACATCTTGGCGCACGGCATCGCTTCGTCCATTGAAGGGCGTCGCGCCATCATCGGTTCCGCACACTTTGTATTTGAGGACGAGGGTGCGCAGCTTGAGTCCGACATCAAGGAGCAAATCGAGCTCCAGATGCAGGGCCTGTCGCCGCTGTATCTGGCGGTCGATGGCAAGGTCGTCGGCGTGCTCGGTATCGAGGATCCGCTCAAGCCCGGGGTCCGTGAGGCTATCGCCGACCTGCATGCGCTGGGCGTCAAGCATGTCGTTATGCTCACGGGCGACTCCGAGCGCACAGCCGAGCGCATTGCGCGCGAGGCGGGGGTCGACGAGTTTAAGGCCGAGCTGCTGCCCGAGGACAAGTACGCCTATGTGGAGCGCATTAAGAGCGAGGGGCGCCACGTTGCCATGGTGGGCGACGGCGTCAACGATTCGCCGGCGCTCGGTTTGGCCGACGTGGGCCTGGCGATGGGTGGCGGAAGCGACATCGCCAAGGAGGTCGCCGATATCATCCTGACCGATACGGATCTGGCCGCAATCGTGCGCCTGCGCCGTATGAGTCAGGGCCTCGTTGATCGTCTGACGAGCTCTTACTCTAAGGTGATGCTCACCAACTCAGCACTCTTGGCACTGGGCATTACCGGCA
>CAVKNR010000279.1:0-2159 GCA_963657575.1 Sodaliphilus sp. | reverse complement strand
AACGGCGCGAAGCAAACGTCCAGGCGGACGAATACTACTTGTTGGGGAAGGAATATCCTTCAACCGTCACGTGCAGCACCACGACGCGGGAATCCGAAGCCTCGGCGATAACACGGTAAGCCTCGTCAATTTCGATGACGGCAACGCCGCCGGCGGGAATCGTCACGGTCTCCCCCGTGCCCTCAAAGCGTTCGCGATCGTCGATATCGCTGTAGGCGCGCGTGCAGGTAAGATCGGCCTTGGAAGCCACCTCGACGGTCAGATCGCCATCGAGCGGGGCGAGCACGGCATGGTAGCGACGGTGACCGACCAAATCGGCAGTAGCCGCCTCGTGGGCGTTCACCCACCAATACACCAGCGAGTCGCCGATAGAGTACGCCACATCGTGCTGCAGTTCAGAAACGCCGTCGAGTGCCTGACCGGTACGCATCCACTTCTTGACGGACTTCATCTGGGCGTCGAAATCGGCACGCGAGTTAAAGATATGCATGACTTATGCCTCCTTAATGGGTGCCAGCGCCTGAGCCAGATCGGCAGACGTCAGCGGTCGCAGGGACACCTCAAAGCTGAAGCTCTCAAAACGGGTGCGATAGGAATCGAGCACCTCGGAACCCCAAGAGTTCGAACCAAGGCCGAGCAGCTGGTCGTTGATGTTGACCGTAACCGTGTCGCCCTTGACAAGGTCGTAGACGTGCTTGGCGTTATCGATGGCCTCGCAGCTATAGGGCCATGCCGAGAACGAGAACGGGTTGGAAGCGGCGTCGGTCGGACGAGTCACCAACACGCCGTCACCGTGGCTGGAGCGCAGGGCGACCCAACGGGTGCCCTCGCGGTTAGCGCAATCCTGGGGCATGACATACGGCGTGAACATGTCGTCGACCGTAGTGCGGTAATGGCCGACCGGGTTGGCGCGCAGCGAGTCCGGATAGTTCTCGCCCGGGCCGTGACCGTACCACTCAACGGCACGATCGCAACCGGGAACCTCGAAGGAGATGCCGATGCGCGGGATGATATCCGAGTAATCGCCGTAGGGCTCGCCGGAAACCTTGAGGTCGACGCGACCGCTCGGAAGCACGGTGTAGACGAGCTCGACGCACATGCCGAACGCGCGAACGGGAGGAGCAATACGTTGGCTCACGGTAACGACGACCGCATTGCCGTCCTGCTTCCAAGAAACCTTGCGGGTAGACGTCTGCATTACATCAATGAAGTTGTCCTTCCACAGGGAGTCGTACTCCTGGGCGTGGTTGTCGACGAGCGGATGCCAAAAACCAACCTGGGGACCGGAGGCCATGACGTCGCGGCCGGATGCCTTCCACTCGCTCACGGTGCCGCTTACCTTGCTGAAGGTCAGCTCGCCGTTGAGGGAGTGAATGCGAATCTCCTGCTCGGTCTCCTCGACCGTAAGCTCAGGACGAGTGGGAGCCGCGATGGCCGGCGCCGGATGGTTTGCGATGGCAAACTGGCTTGCGCCCAGTTGGAACATCGGCTCGCACCAGACGTGAGCGGCCATGGTGTAGGCGCGCACGGTCAGCAGGGTCTCGCCCACTGCGGCCTCGCGAATCACCAGTGGCAGTTGGACGGACTCGCCGGGGGCAACCGCACCGGGCATGAGCGTCTTGCGGCAGACCACGTCGCCGTCCACCAGGGTCTCGGCCGACAGGCAGACATCCTCGAGAGTGGTAAACCAACGCTTGTTGGTGACAGTCAGCTCGCCCGCCTCGGCATCATAAGCCATGCGAACCGGGCAGATGACCTGGCCATACTCAGTGAGGCCCGGGCTCGGCTGCTGCCAAGGGAACACCATGCCATCGATGCAGAAGTTGCTGTTGTTGGGGTAATCGCCGTTGTCGCCACCATACATATCGTAGGCAACGCCGTCCTCGGTCACAGCAGCCAGACCGTGGTCGCACCATTCCCAAATAAACTGGCCCTGGATGCAATCCCAGCGATCGAAGACCTCCTGGTACTCGGACAGGCCTCCGGGACCATTACCCATGGAGTGGCCGTACTCGCAGTTGATGCGCGGCTTGGGGAACGGATGCTCACCAAAGTCGTTCATCTGCGACACACGGGAGTACATTGTAGAGATGACGTCGACGGTGTCGGCGTTGCGGTCCTCCTCGTAATGGACCGGACGACCGTCGAGCTCGTGAGCC
>CAVKNR010000278.1:0-2184 GCA_963657575.1 Sodaliphilus sp. | reverse complement strand
ACACTTTTCCGAAGTTTTAAGGTGCCTATTTCGACACTTTTCCGGATTTTATACTCTGTCCCTCCAGATGCGCTTTACGGTGCAGGCGTTGGAAGAAGGGCCATGTGCCGCTGGCGGCCCACATGTTCTGCAGATCAAGCTGCTCGGAGACGACTCGCGCGAGCCGTCCAGCTGGAAGCTCTTTGCCGACGGCGCGTGCGTTGCGGACGGATCCGGCGCCTTTGCCCGCGAGTGCTTCTGCGAGGGCGCCGAGGTGTTTTTGGACCTGTGCCGAGATGCCGTCGAGGCTGCCGAGCTGCGTCAATGGAGCCAGAGGGAGTACGAGCTGCTGAGCGCCGCGCGTGGGGTTGCTATGGCGTAAGCGAGAGATCTCAGCAGTGTCACTAACGAGCAGAATCGATTTTTGCAATCAAATCGTTCGCCCATGCCACGGCATCATCGACAGTCGGCAAAACGTTAAGTCCTTCCGCCTGGGAGAAATACAGTGAGTCCCAGCCCACTCCCCTCGAGATCATTGGAGGCCACTCCTGCGCCGCACGATACGCAAAGAGTCTGATACAGACCTCTCGAGTTTTCAGGTAATCAATTTCCCCGTTGGAAATTGCAATCTGGAGATCTATCAGATCATGGGCGCGCTCGCTGCCGGGGCTGCTCGCAGCATGAAGTTTCTGAGCAATCTGATGCTCGAGCCTCATGCACGGAACCGGCCCCGGTTCGGGAAACCCGAGACCTTTCAATATTGCCGCAGCTTCAGGCGAGGAAACCATATCGGGATCGTCGGCGTCGCCGATTTCGTTATGACCGACCTCAAGCGGCAGCGTCATCCACGATTTACCATTGTAGGCAATCTTGATTTCGAACGGACGCATGACGTAAGCAGTTGGAATTCCCTTCGGAGATGCGGGCTCCCTCGGAACAATGGCACCCGAGAATCCGTTCCAGCCCATAGTGAGCGAATCTTCAAGCTTCGTCATGTAATCGTTCAGTGAGGATGCCCTGGCGGTATCGAGGTCGCGCGAGAACCGCGTGGCATCCTTCCCAAAGCGAATCTTCAGGGCATTTCCACCCTTTGCGGCTCCATCGGGTAGCATTTGCCCAACAACAACGGCCGCAATGAGCCTTTTAACGCGGCCCGGTTCTTCGCCCAAATCAGTGCAGAGTCGGTCTATCGCTATGTCAAGGTTACGTCTGCTGGTGGGCTTCTTGACTTCCTTCACGACAGCTCCTTCATCAGTCTCTCATGCTCATTGGAGGTAATAAGGCCCTCGGCTTGAGCGCGCTTGGCTGCCTCGACGAGGCGTTCGGTCATAACGGACCCCTTACAAGCCTCAATCGCATCGGCAACGCATTGAGAAGGGATTCCTTCATAGAACGTCGTTTTCGCATTCTCTGGAGCGGGCACTGTTTTTACCCAAGCTGGCAGTTTGCGGCGAATACGCTTTGGTGTTGCCACGGTCACGGCACGAGGATCAACAAGCGCAAGTGCGTGCATAGACAGCACTGATTCGCCCCACAGGAAACCCTCGTCACCAACAAGAGCCACTGCCTCCGCAAAGACGTCACGGGGCGTCGGAACCCATTGGGTGAGCTTGTACACCCCATGTCCTCGGCGCATCAATTTCCCAGTAGCACACCATCGGCTCAGTTCTCCGGTGGTTACGCCAATCTCGCGTGCCTGCGCAGCAGTCACGATGCCGTAGCCATCTGCTGCCAGTTCGAATATTTCATCAAAGTGCTTCATGTCAAAAGACTAACACTTTTGTATGTCTTTTGACATAGACATGGTCTTAATCAAGCATCAGAGATCTATTTAAATTCGTATAGCATTGCAATCGCCCTCTCTGAAATCGAAGTTCGCGCCGACAGCATGCGGAAGTAAAAAGTACCGGCAAGAACGATATCGAATGAAATCGCTCCCGTTGGCATATATCTTACCATATAAACGAACACGTGTTCGTTCTCATCAATTATCGATTTATCACACGCCCGCTTTAGCCGCTGTCCGTTCGAATCGTCTAGCCGATAGCCCTTCGCCGACAGCGCGTGCATCGCAAGCGGATCGGGCGACTTTGCCCGCGAGTGCTTCTGCGAGGGCGCCGAGGTGTTCCTGGATCTATGCCGCGACGCTGTGCGCGCGGCCAAGCCGCCCCAGTGGAGCCAGAGGGAGTACGAGCTGCTGAGCGC